>CAIKXA010000062.1 GCA_903831295.1 uncultured bacterium
CCAGCTCCTCTAGGCTTATCGCAGGTTCCAACGTCCTTCATCGCCTCTTAACGCCAAGACATCCACCATGTGCCCTTTCACGCTTGGCCATGTCGACCGGAGACCGTCGGATGAATTGCTTCACTCGACTGTTTTCAGATCGACAACCATGCCGGCCCCTTTTGCTTATTGGACCGGCAACCCGCGCAGTTGGATGAACAAGTTCATCTTTCCACACGAGCAGCATCTCAGACATTCTCGAATTCTCGGTGCTTGCAACATTCAGTGTGTCTTTATCTTTATACAAAACAAGAAAAGACACACGATTGTATCTATCTGTATTCGTGATGACCTCAGTGGCCCTCGAGACCAGTGGCACCAGCCACGTCACACGAACACTCAAACCATTGTCTCATTCACTTATAAAACAGCCGACTTTCGTCGTCTTCCTTCAGGTTTGACCCGTTGGGGAAGGTCGATGATTGTAGTGAAGTTTCCAAGGCTGTCAACCCATGGAATCATGGGAAAATTGTGGATAAATTAATTTATTGCCCCAAAGGACCACCACAACCATTGCCAAAATTTGGTCTATAAACCTGATGTTTTCACAGGTAAAGTGGCTGATTTAGCTTCTTCCAACAGATTTTTGAGAATAAGTTGATCCGCATCCAACTTTTCACGGGTTGGGTAGCGAATTTCAAGATCACTTGTTCCATCACGTCGACTTAAAATGACGCCGGGCAATGTTGCGCGTTGCTTTTCTGGCGATGCATTTGGGTCGTCAACGATGTCAACTAAAAAACAACCTGTGTCTATGTCTTGACTCGCAACTGTGCTGCTATCGCTGTCTGATTTATCCCCGCGATGAAACACAAGAGATTGTCCGGGTTCAAATGAAGGGTTCGGAGAAATTGTGTGCCAGAGACCATTCTTGAGCGTGTACACGCAGAATGAAGCGGACTGACGCGCGCTTGTTGCAGCGGGATCGCCGATCACTCCTGCTTCCGCGTAATACATGGTGTGTAATGGAACGCGCACGGGAGCGGACCAATCACTCATCGCAGTTGAGATGGTTGCGATATCAGAAAGTTTCTTTTGCTGCTCCACCAATTGTCGCTTCTTGCCAAAGAATGGATTGAAGATGTCAACACGACATCGATAGCGGAAAGTTTTACCTGGCGTCGCTGTTAAATCGTGGGTCCACACATCGATGAAATCCAAGTCTTGTTCAGCGGGTTTGATTGGCGCAGCGACCGCCGTAGTTGTGGTTTGTGGTTGAGTATCCAAACCCAATTCTTTTTCCATTTTCTTCACCTTGGCGCGAAGATCGCGGGTTTTACCAGTGAGGATTTTGCGTTTGCTTTTATCTTTGCTTGGCGAGTCGCCACCGCCTGGCGAACCCATGGAGCCTGCTCCTGCGCCCCCGCCCAAACCGCCTCCCCCACCGCCGCCACTGCTACCGCCGCCTTTGGAGCCTTCCTGCTCTCGTTTCTTGCGCGCAGCCTCAGCCTCTTTTCTGGCGATTTCATCATCCCATTCACCGCCGGCGTCTTGAAGCTCTTGATCCATGACCTTCAGTTCCTCCTTGGACTTTTCAAGTTCAAGGAGTTTTTTCTTGTTGGCTGGATTGACGACTAGCGGTTCGCCAGGCATGGCGCCCGGCGTGGGCACAGCGGATTTACCGGTATTGTAAAGCGAGGGATAAAAGTTGGGCTGTCGAATTTCACCCTCGATTGATTGCTCCCCGCGCATGCTCACGAAGAAATTGTTGGCATCAAATTTCATTTTGCCTTTGTCATCTGAATTGAGATCGTTGCGAAAAGTTTTTCTTCCAAACATGGTCGGGACTGTGACCTCTTTGTCCCATGTGCCGTCGCGCTTTTTTTCTTGTCGTTCAAAAACAACATCAACAAAATAAATCGCGTTGTTGCGCCACGTTGATGGCGCGGCAAGAAGCGGCGGATTTGCCGTCTTGTTCTCCTTGGCAAGTTCGGCGCGAATTGCTTTCAAATCAACTCGCGCGATGGGTTTGGTCCAAATGACATCCAGGCCGTTGGGGGAATTATTTGAGTCGATGAATTCTTGCAGTGGTTTATTTTTTGTCGTGGCCTCAGGCTGCAGCGCGTCGCTGTACCAAGAGACTGGATTCAACATGGTCGCCGCGGCGAACTGAGGCGTGTAGTACCACGTGTCCCCGGAACGCTCGTCCGAACTCATATTTGCGGCTAATTTGGGGGAATTCTTGCTGATTTGTGGCGCGGGCACAATTGATTCTTGAAGATTTTTTGCGTAGGATTTTTTTGCCGAACCCGCTTCAAATGGCTCGAATTCGAGCGTGCTCTTCTCGGATTTTTGCTTGGCATCCAACGCGCCTGCCTGCTTGACAAGAATTTGATTGACCTCGTTGGGCGTAACTGAAGGATGCTGCGGGCCCATTTTTACGACGGTTGGATCGAGAAAATCCCAAACAAGATAGGAGCCGATGAGAAGCGCGACAAGCACGACCGCCAGTTTTTCAAAGTGGCGCTCGATAAGAGAAATATCTTTCATGATTTTGTGGTCTCGCTGGTTGACTTCACTTCACCCGCATCTGGACCAGCTTCGGCAGCTGGCGGTTTCTCAATGCCACGAGTTCCAAGTTTATTTTTCATGCCCAACGGCATGTAAAAGGTTGTCCACTCACGAAGCCATATGGTTTGCAAAACCATGGAAACTTCGCTGCATGGCTCGGCCCCATAGATGAACCCTTGGCGGGCCGCGGCGAAAGAATCAACGGGTGAAATTTTTAATTGCGTGACAGTCATGAAATTTTCTTTGGCAAACGAATCCAGCACCTTGGGTAGATCGGATGTGGACACGATGAGTTTTAATTTCACATTGCGAACGTCATACAACTGACAAGATTTAAGGCCTGTAAATGAAATCTTAAAATCACGAATGATTTCCGAGGCTGGCGCGATGGGTTCACCAGTCGCGTCAGTTGTTGCCTCCACCACTACAGCCACTGGTTCCGCGCCTTCCTCTGGGGCATCGGTGGCCTCTGTCTCAACCGGTGGCGCTTCTGCTGTCGCGCTTGTGGCAGCCACGCTTGAAGGTTGATCAATTCGAATGCTGATGATTCGCTTCACAGGCGAAGAAATCACGCTGCTTTTCACGCCATCTTTTAAATTTGTATTCACGTTTGTGATCGCGTGAAAAATATCATCCAACACCCAAAGATCCCATTGCCACGTGAAGCATGTATCGACTGAGATGAAGCCCTTTGCCGGAGGCATTCGGACTGCGCCTTTATCTAAGTACACCGCTGTGTCGCGCGCGCCTTCCACAAGCGCGTCCAGGCGCGCCTTGGTTAACGCCTGCGCCAACTGCTCAATCTCCTTTGGATCCGTCACTTCGGAGCGATTTTTTTTCTTGAGATCGTCGCGAATGAAAGATATTTCGCGCTGTTTCACCGCTTCAAGAACATCCGCGGAAGATGGCGGCGTGTTGACTCGATTGTTGGCTAGAAGAACCGTGTAGGCCGGTCCAATGGCTGGAAGGAAAATTTCCTCCAACAATTTTTCGTTTTCTTGCAGTGGCTTGGGGAAAACCACCTGCTTGGTTTGAATGATGTCGTGATTTTTTTTGTTGTGCTCCACCGCGCTGCGGTAAACGCCCTTGACCTCATTTTCAAGCGATTCATTTCTGGCTTTCAAAGCATCGATCAAAGTGGAGTTGAGACTGACCGTTTCAGATTTTGGATCGCCAACGGGATTGCGCACGGTGACGGCAGATTTTTCCAAACTAACAATTTTGTCAAATTCCTTGCTGCGCTTGGACATTGTTTCATGAATGGAATCCTTGATGCCACCACGAAACCACCACGCAACGACCGGAATCACCACGATAATAAAAGTGCACGCTATCAATACTCCGCGTTGTTTGGCGATTGCGATGACTTTAGAAAAGTCAATGTTCTTCAACGCGGCAAGATCAAATTTAGGTGCGTTCATGGCTCCGTGGGCTCTTTAGAATTTTTATCCGCGTCGTCGGCCTTGGCCGAATCGTCGCGAATTTCAACGGTGAACACGATTGTTCCTTTGTAGACAGTCATTCCAGGTCCATACACAGTTGGCTCATTCTGAATTGGAGCCAACATTTCCAAATCCTCATTGCCTACAGTGGCGCTGGTTGTTTCTTTGGTTTCCGCCGGGGCTTCTGGAGCGTCCTCGGCTGGAGTATCTGCGGTCTTGGTTGAACTTCCACTCATCATTCCGGCGCCGCCACCTTTGGTTTTGATGTTGCCACCGCTCGTGTCCACGGTGGTACCTGAGCCACCTCTTCTGCGTCCCATGGATCCCGAAGCCGGCGCGCCGCTTGCATTTGTAGTGCCGCTTGCTTGGGTAGATGTGCTTTGTGAAGACGAAGCTGTGGATGTTTGAGAGCTTTCGGCCTCAGTATCCGCTTGCCCGCTGGAAGCGGCGCCCTCTTTGGGAGTGACTTTGCCACCGGCCATTTTGATTTCAGTCAATTCACCCTTCAAAGCGACGGAATCTGGCCGAATGATATATGGCGCTTTTTCGCGCACGGAATTGTCGCGCAGCCATTTCTGAATGCTGTCCTTGAGGAATGTTTTTTTACCCTCGTTGGCAAATTCAATTTCCATGGTGACCACAATGGTTCGCTTGTTGCCAGTCTCTTCAAACTTGTATTCACCTGAAAGATTTTCCAGAACAATTCGCTTTCGATCTTTGGCGGCAATGCTTCTGATTTTTTCAACATCAGTCTGGTTGATTTCGTCGGTTGGATTGGCGCAAAGCGTGGAGTCCACCGCGTCGTTCACAATCCATGGCCAAATAGTTCTGTCCTTGAGCAGGCGCTCCATGTTCAGAGCCGTGGCGCCAGCTTCACCAGCTGAGTTGGCTTCCTTTAATTGATTTTGAAGTTGCTCGCCCTTCTTGATGACAAGGGAAACCTTGGACACATCACTCTCAAGATGTTGCTGCTCCAACATTGGAGCGACATACATGGCCGCGGATCCAATGACCGCGATGGCGGCCGCGGCGATGAACCATTTGTTCTTTGCCGACCAAACTTTTTCACGCAACCCGCGCACAGGCGCGAGATTGACGCTGATGCGGCCAAGGCCAATACCTTGAAGCGCGAGTCCATACGCGGTGACAAAATTCACGGCGTTTGTGGCAAAATCAGCGGCTTCTCGGCCCTCAACTCTGATCCGCTTGAACTCATCCATGCGGGTGATTTCAACATTCAATTGTTGCCCCAAGAATTTGCGCAGCCCAGGGATTCTAAACGTGCTGCCCACCGCCATCACAATCGAAAGCGGACTTTCTTGATGATTCATTTGATAGTGGCCAAGTGATCTTTGAACTTCTTGCACCAGATCACCAAAGACAGGGCGCATGGCTTGCATCATTTGCCGCGCATATTTACTGGTGGCGCTGTCCGCCTTCAAACGATCCGCCTTGCCGTAGGAAATCTGAAACGCGTTTTGCAGCGCGTCGGTGAAATGCGTTCCGCCAAGCGGGAATGTGCGAATCCAACATCGACCACTGTCGGCCACAACCACGTCGCTGGATTGCGTTCCAATATCGAGCACCACGACCGGCTTGTGGTCTGGCGCCAAGGACATGTCATATGAAACGGCGTTGAACACCGCGAGCGGTCCAAGCGTGACAATTTCCGGGCGCAAGCCAAACTCCGCATAAAGCGTCAGTTTTTCTTCGATTCGGTCCTTGGTGATCGCGAAAATTCCAACTTCCACTTCTGGATTGTCGGGACTGGAAAATGTTTGATAATCCCACTCGACGTCCTCGATTGGAAACGGAATTTGTTGCACCGCCTCAAATTTGACAATGTTTGGAATCATTTTTGGCTCAACCGGCGGCAACTTGGCGAAGCGCGCCAACGCCGAGTGGCCGGGAACCGACATCACAATAGTTTGATCCTCAAGATTCTTAGCGGCCACCAACTGGCCAAGCGTGAGCCGCGTCATTTCGGCCACGTTTATCTCTGGAGTTGAAAGCGGCTTGTTGTGCGGAATGCAAACGAAGTCTGTGATTGTCGCTTCGTTGTCAATTCGCTCAAGACGAACTGCTTTAATTGCGTGGGAACCAATTTCAATACCCCAAGCGGATTTATTCTTTGCCATGCGATTGGGATTTCCTGATGTGCTTCAATTGCAATTGTGGTGTGCGTAAACGAATGTTGTTCGGGGTCAATTCAAAAGGCGGGGTTTGGAATATACCTTTTGTGTAGAGATAGATGGTGGAGATGGAACGTACTTGAAACTTTACGCAATCTTGGGAGATTCTGTTGCCCCTAGTTCCACCAAACTCACCAATAATTGGATACGCTAGAAGTTCCCCGAAATCAACATGTCTACACCTCCATTTGAGCCATCCCCCCCTTCCGCACCCCAACCAGACGCATCCGCCTTCAAGGTGGACGACTTGCTCGCGCAAGAAATGGCCCAAGCGCTTGCAGGCTTGAGCGAAAATGATCTTCTTGGAATTACCCCCGAGAAGAAATCTCTGCCCAAGGTGAAGGGCGACGGCCACACGCGAACTGGAACAGTGATTCGCGTGCAAGGCGGCGACGTGATGGTTGAATTTGGCCCAAAGAGCCAAGGCGTATGTCCACTGAACCAATTTGAAAATCCGCCAGAGGCTGGCACTGTGATGGAATTTGCCGTGGAACGCCTGGATGCGTTTGAAGGCTTGTTGATTTTATCGCGCATTGGAATGCGCACAAAACCACAGTGGGATAATTTGCAAGTGGGTCAAATAGTTGACGCGCGCTGCGTGGGAATGAATCAAGGCGGACTGGATATGGAAGTTGCGCATCACCGTGCCTTCATGCCGGCTGGTCAAGTGGACATTCGCACAGTGCCCGACATCAGTATTTTTCTGGGCGAGAAATTGCAATGCATGATCATTGAAATGCGCAAGGAGCGCGGCCGAATGGTGCTGAGCCGCAAGGCGGCGTTGGCGCAGTCAAGGCGCGAAAATCAGCAGAAAACACTGGCGGAAATACAAACTGGCCAAATTCTTGAGGCCACAATTATTAGTTTGCAACCCTTCGGCGCCTTCGCGGATATTGGCGGCGTGGATGGGTTGATCCATATCAGCGATCTGGCGCATGAGCGTTTGAAGAACGCCTCGGACGCGGTGAAAGTGGGCGACGTTGTTCGCGTGAAGGTGATGCGAATTGATCGAACTTTGAAGCCGCCGCGCATTGCGCTGAGCCGCAAAGAAGTGATGGACGATCCAATGGTGGGCAAATTTGAGGCGCTGCAAGTTGGCGAAAGTGTGTCAGGTCGCGTGACCAAACTCACGGAGTTTGGAGCGTTTGTGGAACTTTCACCAGGCATTGAAGGCTTGGTGCACATCAGCGAGATCAGCCATGACAGGATTTTTACCGCCGACAAAGTTTTAAAGGTGGACCAAATCGTCACGGCGAAAATTCTTTCAATTGATCTTGCGCGTCGCCGAGTCAGCCTGTCGATTAAAGCGTTGCTTGATCGACCGGCGCCCGTGTTTAGCGCCAATAAGGATGATCGACAAAGCGCCAAGCCGGTGCGAGAAGATGATCCAGCCATGCGCAAATTGCGCTTGAAATTTGGCGCGGCAAGCTCACTCAAGGGCGGATTGTCTTAAGGTATTTGCTTGTATTTGGCTGAAAATTGCTTTTCAAGACCGGTTTTTTTATGGGCTTGCGGCGCGTGCAAACTGTATTTTCATCGCATCAACAACTGCTCTAATTGCATCAGAGTGCGCTGCGCAATGGGCTTGCCCGTTTTCAAATCAAGGTGCGCCTGCGTGAGTTGCCGCGGCGGACAACGCGTGATTGTGAGCGGCGCGAAATCAAACGCGCTATGAATTTGCTCAAGCACTCCAACGCGTGACACGAACGTTTTAATTTCGGGCTCGGGCAATCGCGCGCGCTCCACGGCGTCGGCGATCAAATGAATGGGCGTGTCGTGGACAAACCGAATGTGCACATGTGGATCGGCGTCAAAATGACCGTCGCATGATCTACCCACCACGGAAATTTTGGCTTGTGGAAATTCGTATTCAAGTTGACGGATAAAATCAATAATGAGGACGAGCCGTTGGTAGCGCTGCTGCTCGTATCCTTGCTGGCCAAGTTGCTGCATGGCAAGCGCCTGGGCGTGCTTGCGCACAAGCGCCATGGACGGCGTGGGCGTTTCCCGCGGCAAACCAAGGTGCGCTACGGCTTGCGAAATAGCATCAATAACCGCAAGATTTGGGTCTTTTTGCAACAGGCTGGCGGCGCGTCGAGCGATGTCATCTTGATGATCATTCACTGGTCACACAACATAAATTTAAGCCGCTTGATCTTGCCGCGATCCTGCGGGCGTGCCAGGCATCCAAAGATCATCAAAGGGTTGATCGTCACACGATTTTCGCATTGCCAAATAAGCGCCCGTGGCTACGGACCAAAAAGCTCCGAAGCATGCGCCGACTGCGATCGACTTGACCACCGTGATCCACATCCCGACAAATCCCGCGGACATGGAGGCCGTGAAACCAAGACTGCGCGAGGGCGAGAGATCATCTGGCAAGAGCAATCGAATTGTTGCCTGACTAGCCATGGGTCCTTCGCCAGCGGTCATGCCAACAAAGTTCGCGGCGAGTGAAAGCGTTGCCATGGCGAAGAGGTCTGAAATAAAGATGACAAGTGAAACTCCGATGGTGGCCATGATGAAATAGAGCAACGCGTGCAATGGCCGTCGCAACACGTAGGCCACGGTTCGTTGCGCGGCTTCAAGACCGTCGCAGCCTTCACATGCGGAAGCCGCCACCGCCAACGGCATGCAAAAACCCCACGGAATCAGGGCAATTGCAGCAAAAAATGCCAAGACAATCACAAGTCCATACGCGAGACCGGCGAAGATATCGATAAGCGGAATACGGCTGAGCCAACCAAGCAGCGCCGCAACTGGAAGAAGAACCACAAGCGTGAGCAGTGGCCACACTGGAACAAGAGCGTGATTAATCCAACGCGGTTTCACAAACGCAAACGCATCAGCGGCGGAGAGTTTGTCTTTGCCCGCCAAATCCATGGCCGTCATGCGGCACAGTGCGGCGCCGCCAGCGCCCATGGCTATGAGAAACGCGGCGCCAAAGATAAAGCAAAACCAACGATCCTCGCGCCAACACGCCAACGGCAAATCAATAAATAAATTGGCGAACGCGCCCAATGACACGGCGGGACTCACAGTGAGAACGCCCACCGCGAGCGAATCAACGCAGCGTCCAACCGCCACGGAGAAAGAATCAAATGTTCCCTTGGGTCGATAGGAATCCAATCGTTCCAGCGCGCGCCGAATTCCGTCCGCCTCGCGGTCGCTCACTGAACCAAGACGATTTTGCAGTGAGACATAGACCGTCTCCACATCGATTCCGCCGCGCACATCCATGCCTGCGGGGCGCTGCTCAGGCGGTAAATTTTCCAGCGCCGCGCGCCGCGCCACATCGGAGGCCACGGCTGAATCAATCTGACTTCGGCTTGGGGCGAGCAAGCCAGCGGGCTGAATTGTGGGTCCACGAAGGGCGTCATAAAAGCGTCCCGCCACCGCTAAAGCCAAGACAATAAAGGTGGCTGCCAAGAGTCGGGCCGGCTGAAACGCGCCGGTTGCGGCGTTGAGAACCCGCGGAAAAACAAGCGCTGAGCGAAAGTCAATTTGATCTACCACCACGCGCTCTGCCATTGTTGTATCTCCTGTTGCTGGTTCGAAATGATTCAAGCGAATGTTAACTCAATATAGTTGTGTTGTCAGAGGAATGATTGTGTGATTCGGATAACCTAACCAACTATGAGCACTTCTACACACGGACAACTCGACAGCGTGCTTGCACGAACCGACGCCAATCAACCCGCGGGCATTGAGCGCTTGATGGACTTCTTGCGGATTCCAAGCGTGAGCACCGACCCTGCATTCGCCGCCGATGTTCGCCGCGCTGGTGAATGGGCGTCCAATATGCTGAAGGAATGTGGATTTGAATCGCGCCTTGTGAACACTCACGGACACCCCATGGTGTTGGCCAAGCACCCTGGCCCCAAAGGCGTGACTGCGCCGCGCGTACTTTTTTACGGCCACTACGACGTGCAGCCCGCCGATCCGATTGAATTGTGGACGAGTCCGCCGTTTGAGCCTGTGATTATGGATGGTCCAATGGGCAAGCGCGTGGTGGCGCGTGGCGCGGTGGACGACAAGGGACAAGTGATGACTTTCTTGGAGGCGCTTCGCGCGTGGCATGCGTGCGCCGGCGGACCTCCCTGCCCTGTCACGGTTATTTTGGAGGGCGAGGAGGAATCTGGAAGCGAAAGTTTTGAGCCTTTTCTTCGGGAATACGCAGCGGAATTGGAATCCGATGTCGCCATTGTCAGTGATACTGGAATGTGGGATATCAATACTCCGGCGATCACAACCATGTTGCGCGGACTTGTGTATGTGGAGGCCAAATTGAAAGGACCGTCGCATGATTTACATTCAGGTTTGTATGGCGGAGCTTTGGCGAATCCCATCAACTCATTGGCGCGAATGATCGCCAGCTTGCATCACGATGACGGTCGAATTGCCATTGAAGGTTTTTATGACCAAGTGAAGCCGCTTCCAGAAAAAATAAAAAAGCAATGGGATAAACTGGATTTTGACGATGCGGAATTTTTAGGCAAGGCCGGCGTGAAAAAAGGTTTTGGCGAGCCGGGATTCAACGCGATGGAGCGAACATGGTGTCGACCCACGTGCGATTGCAACGGCATCAAAGGCGGCTATCAAGGCGAGGGCGCCAAGACGGTGATTGCGAGCGAAGCCACGGCGAAGATCTCCTGCCGCTTGGTGGCCGACATGGATCCAGATGACGCGTTCAATAAATTAGCCGCTCACTTGCGCGCGCGCGTGCCCGCGGGCTACACGCTTGAAATGAAAACTTTCGGCAAAAACCCGCCAATTCGCGTGAAAGATGAGAGCCCCTACTTGGTGGCAGCGGAGCGTGGCTTGGCAAAAGTCTATGGCATAAATCCGGTGTGCATTGGAACTGGCGGCAGCATTCCAGCGGTGGGTTTGCTTCAGCGCATTCTTGGCGTTGAAAGTTTGCTGGTTGGATTTGGTTTGGATGACGACCGCGTGCATAGCCCCAACGAGAAATTTGAGCTGACATGTTTCCGCCGCGGAGCGTTAAGCCACGCCGCAATTTTGGCGGAGCTTGCTGGACTTCGTCCATAAATTACTGGACGGCAAATCACGCGATGAGATTCATTCCAACAATTCGATTCTCGTTCGTGGTGATGACTTTGATGTTGTGCGCCACCGTGCGCTTGGCACAAGCGGATGATGTTGAAATTCATGTCGAAAGATTTGGCGCATGCAACGCATATCGCGGTGGAGATGTGACGGCTCTGCGAGTGCGACTGCGAAGCGACTTGAACGAACCCACTTCCGCCTTGGTTCAGTGGGATGTTGAAAACGCGGACGGCGACATGGCGTCGTATTGGCGCGAAGTGACGCTGCCGCCCGGGCAAAACATAACGCGTTGGTTGTACGCCAAATTGCCGCCATTTACGGCCTCTTCGGCCGCCGCGCATATTTTCAATGTGAGCGTTTTTCAAGCGCAAGATGGGCGCAGAATTCGTCGATTGGGAACGCTTCGCTTCACGCCCGCGCAAGCCGAAGAGCAATCCATGCCTCTAGAAAAAAATCAAGACGTCATCGCCATCGTGGGTGACGGACGCATGGGCCTTGAAGATCTTGGCGCCGTTCCAGTTGGATTTGATTTTGTGCCCAGCATGAATTCGCTCACGCAATTGCCACGCGGAATTTCTCCGGCGGATTTTCCAGATCGTTGGGAAGGTCTTTGGAGTTTCAATGAAGTGATCTGGTCACAAGCGTCTCCACAATTGCTCACGGGCGACCGCGCGAAAGCATTGCGGGACTGGATCGCCCACGGAGGTTCGCTTGTGATTGTGTTGCCCGAAAGCGGCAACCCTTGGTCGATTGGCGGAGGCGCGACACATTTTCTGTCGGACCTACTTCCCACAAAAGGCGTGGCGCAAATAGATGGCGTACCGGTTGAGGCGTTGCTTCCCATTCTCACACGCGCCAAGGAAATGCGGCGCCAGAATGAAAATATGCGGACTCCCATGTACGTGTTCGACTCGCTCCAATTGAGCGCGCCTTGGAAAGGCTTGATTGCCTTGCCGGAAATGAGCGGAATGAAAGGCATTTCCAATGAAATACTCAAGTGCAATGGCCACGCGAGCATTGTGGCGCGACGCACATTTGGCCATGGCATGATCACATTGATTGGATTGGATATTGACGCCCTGCACCGGGGCGCCTTTGCAAATGAATCATTGCCGCAAGTGGATGTGTTTTGGAATCGCATATTGGGAAGGCGCGCCGATGCGATGAGCGCGAATGATTTTGATCGACTTATAAAATTGGAGCCTCCGCGCATTGCGCTTGCCAGGTCATACGAGCAATACGACTGCGGCCAAGGCGATTTGATATCAAGCGCGATCGGCTTAAAGGGCCGCGCCATTGGAGGCGTGCTTGCCACGCTTGCTTTGTTCGTGGGCTATTGGGTCTTGGCGTGCCCCTTGGCTTGGTACGTGTTGCGCAAAAAAAATATGCGCCGACTTTCATGGTTGGTGTTTGTTGGCGTGTCGCTTGCCGCCTCGGTGACGGCCTTTGTGGTTGGCGAATTTTTCACAACCACTCCAAACAACCTGCTGCATACAACCGTGCTTGACACGATTGATCCGCTTACGCCAACAAACGCGGACGCGCAATCCGCTCGCGCCACAATGTGGATAAGCGCCTTGCTGCCAGGGTTTGGAAAATCTGAAATTGCCGTTGATTCCCCTGAAAATCAACGAAATATCATCAGCACTTGGGCGTCTCCAACGGGCGAAGGCGTTCAACAATTTCCAGATACGGCGCGATTTGACCAGCCCGTGGACGAACCATCAAAGACGGCGCCTCCATCGCGCGCGACCACTAGCGACTTTGAAATTCGATGGCTGGGTCAAATTCCAAATCAATGGGGCACGCCGCCGACGCAAGTTGTCGGTAAAAAAATCCAAGCCACAACCGCGCACGGAAATGTGAATCGTATCTCGCTGAGTGGTTCGCTCACCCATCACTTGCCTGGGGCGCTGAAGAATGTGACGCTGATTCACGTTTCTCCATTTCAATTTCAAACCCAGCAATGGCAAACCGACGCGCGCATCACTTTGCGCCCAAGCGCCGCGCTTCCAAACGCGGGGCGTATGGCTGTGCTTGCGGATGACTGGATGCCTGATCAAGAACTCGATGTCGCCAAAGCGCTTTATCCCGGCGGACCAAGCGACCCCGCGAAATTAAATCCTGGCTCACTCACACAGGAAATTTTTTTCCGCTATCAACGCCCACTGCTGCAAGTGGCTGCGCAAACTTTGCCAAATCGAATGAACGACGTATTTGAGGCAACCCGATGGCGAACAAATATGGAGATGCTTTCGCTTTATCAACTACTGCAACCCCCGGCCTATCAAATGAACCCGCCCGACGCGCCTAGTCCGGTGCGAGTTACCCGAGAAGTGGCAAAAAACATTGATCTTTCCCGTTGGATGACGCAACCCTGCTTGATTGTCATGGGCACGCTGGAAAATGTTCCCGCACCAGTTGCGGTGACATTGTCGGGAAAGATTTCAAATAGCAATGGCGATGTGATGATTCGCTACATCATTCCCCTGCCCGATGATTCGGCCATCTTTTGGCCGCCACTTCCCGTACCCTGAGTTCACCGTGGCGATGATTGAAACAGTCAACCTCACCAAAAAATACGGCGACTTGATCGCTCTGGACAATTTAAATCTGTCCATTGAAGCCGGCGAGTGCTTTGGATTCATCGGGCCAAACGGCGCGGGCAAGACCACCACGATTAAAATCTTGGCCACGTTGCTGAAGCCCACTTGGGGCGAGGCGCGCGTTGATGGAAAAACAATCGGCTATCAAAATAATTTGATACGCCCATTGATTGGCTATGTGCCGGATTTCATGGGCGCGTATGAAGAAATGACCGTGAACGAGTACCTGGAATTTTTCGCCGCCTGCTATGGCATTCATGGCAACGAGCGATTTCGCGCGGTGCAGGACGTGCTGGAATTGACTGATTTGCGCGGCAAATCCATGACTGAAGTGAATGGACTCAGCCGCGGCATGCAGCAGCGACTCAGCGTGGCGCGAGTGCTGCTGCACAATCCCAAAGTGCTTTTAATGGACGAACCCAACTCCGGCTTGGATCCGCGCGCACGCATAGAAATGCGCGAACTGCTGAAAGAACTTTTGCGAATGGGAAAAACGATTTTAATTTCCAGCCACATCTTGCCGGAGCTGGCGGAGTTGTGCACCAGCGTTGGCATTATCGAGCGCGGCAAGTTGGTTTTCGCTGGCAGCATGAAAGATGTTTTATCGCGCGCGCATTTGGGAACGTTGGTGAAGATCGTTGTGGATGAGCGTGCGGAGGCCGCCGCCGAACTTTTACGCAAGGTGCCGGGCGTGAGCCTGGTGGAATTAAAAAGCAGCGAGGGTCGCACGCGCATCGAAGTGACTCTGGACGCAAACGCCGCGGTATCCGTGAGCGATTTGCCCAACCGCCTCGTCACGGCGGGTTTTCGTATAAATTCCTTGCAGCAAGCGGAAGCGGATCTTGAAACCGCCTTCCTTCGCCTGACCAAGGGTTTGGTGGCGTAAAGTGAGCAATCAACAATGACAGATGTTCTTCTTATCGCGGATAGACGGCGCAAAGGCGTGCCCGAGGCCATTGAAGAAGTGCGTCGAATTATCACGCCGCATGGCCGCATTGTGGAGGAGCTCGAAGCCGACCTTCGCCCGATTCCGCCTCGAACTATTTTTGATTTAGTTGTTGTGCTTGGCGGCGACGGAACATTGATCGCGCAGTGCCGCCGCTTGCTTGACCGCGGCGTGCCCATGGTGGGTTTGAATTTTGGCCGACTTGGATTCTTGGCGGAGTTTGATTTGGATTCGCTGCGCCAACACGCCACGATGATTTTTGGACACGACGCCATTGTGCGCAATCGCATGGTGCTTGACGCGATCGTGCGCAACGCGCGCGGCGACTTGGTTCATGAGGGCCTTGCGATCAACGAAGCAGCCGTGACCGCGGGCACTCCGTTTCGCATGATCGAATTAAAAATTTCATTTGGACGCGACCAAGGCCCGGACCTTCTTGGCGACGGCGTGATTGTGGCCACGCCAATTGGAAGCACCGCCTACAACGTGAGCGCTGGCGGACCGATTGTGCAACCCGATCTTGAGGCCATGATTGTCACTCCAATCTGCGCGCACAGTTTGGCGTTTCGACCAATCGTGACCGCGAGCCATTTGGAAATCATGATTGAAGTGATGCGCGCCAATGACGGTTCCGCATTGGTGCTTGATGGCCAAGCGATTGTTCCGCTTAGCGCTGGCGACCGCGTGATGGTTGGTCGACACCATACCGCAGCCAAATTCATTGGAAATCCCAATCGAACCTACTGGGACACATTGGCCGACACCATGCGATGGGCCGCCGCGCCAAGCTACCGCCGCCCAAATTCTCCCTGAATTTCTGCTGAAATTCCGCCCAAAGTCAGCCGCGCAATCACGGCTTCTATCCGCCAAACACGCGCGCCACTTTTTTCTACACTCGCTCATTCCATGATCGACATTAAAGCACTGCGTGATGACCCGGAACGATTTCGAACTGGCGTGCGATTGAAGCGCGCCGATGTGGACATTGACGCCCTGCTTGCCATTGACACGCGCCGACGCGAGTTGACCGGCGCAGTTGAAGTGAAACGCGCCGAGCAAAATAAATTCAGCAAGGAGATGGGGCCTGAACTTGGCCGATTGAAGGGCCAATTAAAATCCGCCACGGGCGCCGAACGCGAGGCGATTGAAACTAAATTAAAGGAACTCGAGCGCCGCCCCGCGGAATTAAAATTGGAGACCGCTGAACTCGACAAGCAACTGGCTGACACCGCGCCCAAGTGGCACGATTTATTGATGCGTATTCCACAACCTCCCGCCGCGGATGTTCCCGTGGGCGCGGGCGCCGAGGACAATAAAGAAATTCGCCGCTGGAACGCGCCGCACTTTGATCCTTCGAAAAGTTTCCAGAGCCAGCGCGGCTTCAAACCAAAGACGCACTTGGAATTGGTGCGCGACCTTGGCCTTGTGGACTTTGAACGCGGCGTGAAGACCGCGGGAACGCGCCACTATGTGCTCACCGGTCTTGGCATGAAATTGCATCAGGCGGCGTTGCGCTACGCGTTTGACTTTATAACGGAAAAGCGCGGTTTTACCGCCATGGGTGTGCCCGTGATCGTGAAGGAAGAATGCATGCAAGGCACGGGCTTCTTTCCGTTTGGCCGCGACCAGGCGTATCACATAGAGGAGTCGCGCCGCGGCGCTGGCCACGATTTATTTCTCACAGGTACAGGCGAAGTTGGCCTAATGGGTTTTCACGCCGACGAAATTATTCCCATTGAGCAACTGCCGCTGAAGTACACCACACAAAGCACTTGCTTTCGCCGCGAGGCCGGCGCGTCGGGCAAGGACACCGCGGGCCTCTATCGCATCCATCAATTTGACAAGGTTGAACAAGTTGTGATTTGCCGCGCCGACGACACGGAAAGTCGCGCGTGGCATAAGCACATGTTGGAGACGGTGGAAATGATTTTGCAAGGCTTGTCGCTGCCGTATCGCTTGCTGCAATGTTGCACTGGCGACCTTGGCATGAAGAACGAGGACATGATTGATGTTGAATGTTGGATGCCAGGCCGCGGCGATATTGGCGCCGACGGCGTTCCAAGCGGCGAATGGGGCGAAACGCATTCAGCCAGCCGTCTTGGTGATTTTCAATGTCGCCGCTTGAATTTGCGCTACCGCGACGCCGATGGAAAAATTCACATTGCGTGGGCGCTGAACAACACGGTGCTTGCAAGTCCGCGCGTGCTGATTCCAATTTTGGAGTTGAATCAGAACGCGGATGGATCCGTGAATGTTCCGCACGTGTTGCGGCCACACATGGGTGGGGTTGAGAAGATCACGCCAAGATAAATGCTGATGGGGACAGTTACTCAAACGCAAATGTTGCTTTAAAAAAGCGAGTGCGTTGATTCCATTGACCTGACTGTTCGATATAAACAAAACAAGCATGTTGCTTGCGTTGAAAAAATTTCACGCGCGCATGAAATTGAAATTCAATTAGCGACCGCGCGCGCCGCCAGCGCCCGAACGCTTTTGTCCACCAACGGGCGCCGAGCGTTTGCCCCCGCCTTTGTTGGAGCCCTTGCCTCCACCAAATGTGGAACCCTTGCCGTGAAACGGGGATCCGCCAACGCCACCAAAGTTGAACGCCGCTGGCTTGCTTGCATTTTCTAAGCCAGCGCCAAAGACGCCGCCAGACTTTGCGCCAAGTGTTGATTTTTTATCGCCGCCAGAATTGCTGGCAGAATTGTTGGACGAATTATTTGCTGGTGTATTGCTTGTCATGGTGGAGTCCTTGGTTGGGCGCGTGAAATCTGCGCAAATACATTGTAATCAAAGTCATTGCGTGGATCACGTCAAGCAATTGCATGGCGACATTTACGCATTCTTAGCAATTCACACACACGCAATTGTGAGAACCATCACAAATGTGGTGCATCTTCC
>CAIKXA010000063.1 GCA_903831295.1 uncultured bacterium
CCGTAGGTGTGGTGATAGGCGCGCACCAAATGATCCGACGCGGCCTTGCTTGCGGAGTATGGACTGTTGGGCTCGTAGCGATTGGTTTCGCTAAAGGCGGGATCGGTTGGCGCAATTGAGCCGTAGACCTCGTCGGTGGAAACATGCAGAAATCGGAATGCGGCTTTGGCAGCGGGTTCAAGCGTGTTCCAGTGGGCGCGCACGGATTCAAGCAGGCGAAATGTGCCGACGATATTGGTTTGAATAAATTCTTCGGGGCCGTGAATGGAGCGGTCTACGTGCGATTCAGCGGCGAAATGAACGACGGCGCGAATGGTGTGGCGAGTAAGGAGCTCGCTGACCAACTCGCGGTCGGCAATATTGCCGTGCACAAAGGTGTGCGCGGCGTGCGTGGGAAGCGTGTTGAGATTGTTGGGGTTGCCGGCGTAGGTGAGCGCGTCCAGATTAATGACGGGTTCATTGCAGGTTGCGAACCAATCCTGAATGAAATTACTGCCGATGAAGCCCGCGCCGCCGGTGACAAGTATGGACATGGGTGTAAAGGTAGCAGGGGTGGGCGCTAAAATGACAGGTATGGCAACTTCCCATCGTCGTGAAAGCGATGAAAAAGAGTGGCAAAATATGAAATATTCATCAAGACATGTTGCAAACTGCTTGGCGTGCGATAAGCGATAACGATTTATGGATTGCCGCTACGGCTGCGCGGCACGCGCGTCCGCTTGTCATGCGTAATGTCCACGACTTTGACAACCTACCAGGTGTGGTTGTAATGGAGTATTAAGCGTCTTGGCGCTTGCGATTTATTTCGAGTGTTTTAGCTTAACTATTTGCAAGCCTAGTTTTGGCTTTACAAATAATATTTAACGCAAATACCACACAGCAAGCCAAAGCAGCTCCAATAAATGCGCTAACAGCTCCGCCCTTGATTCCGCGAGCCAAGCTTGCATCCGCATCAGAAAAAGGAGTCGCCACGATTGGCTGATCAATATTTTGAATCAATAGTTGCAAGTCAAAAAGTTGCTGCTTTTTCGTTTCAGCTTGAAGGCGCAAACGAGCGATTTCGGATTGTTGTAGGGGATCGGTTGGAGAGTTGAGAAGTTCTGAATAATCATTGATTGCGGCAATCTCTTGAGTAATCAATGCGATTCGATCTTGAGTTGCTTGTGTGTTTTTTTTAATTTCCAAGGCTTGGCCTTCGATCCAATTTTGTACCACTGACTTCATGCACTCATCTAATTGGCCGTCGGATAATCCGCTGGCTGCGATAGTTAGCTTTAAATAGTCAGAGGTCTTCTTAATATCCGTGTTTATTTTTGCTATAACAGGGCGTTGGAGTTGCTGCTCTAAGGCTTTTATTGTTGATGGAAATATCAGTTTGCTGATTTGATCCCGCATGGCGTCTGGTGTTTGAATTGGCGTTTTATCTAGAAAGCCACTTCTCATTTCAGTGCTTATGTTTGTCGTGTTCAGGGGTTGCATCACGCCAAATGTGATCACGGCAAGAATGACCCAGGAAATAGTAAATAGGACGCGAAAGTTCCAGGCAGCAATCACAAGATCGACCAAGTCCATTCCATCTTCTTGCTGCGGAAACCCTTGGGAAACCAACACATACCGCTCGTCGTTACGGTGCAGTGGATTTGTTTCAGTGGGCTTGTTCAAACTTGTATTCATTCGGCGATCATAACCATGTTTTTACCGCAAGCCATGACGTCGCCGCGCGCCTTATCCACCAATAAACAAACTTGCCACGGCACCGGTCATCCAGCAGGCAAGCGCGCCCGCGACCATGGCGCGCAGGCCAAGCGCCGCGAAATCACTGCGGCGATTTGGGGCCATGGCGCTTAGGCCGCCAATTTGAATTGCAATGGACGGAAGGTTTGCAAAGCCGCACAGCGCGTACGTTGCAATTTGCGCGGCGCGCGAGCTGATGGTTCCGTCGCGCAGTGAAGTGCTAAGGTCGACATACGCCACAAATTCCGTGGCGATGATTTGCTCCCCCATAAGCGTGCCCATTTTGCGAGCGTCGTCACTGCCTACGCCCATGCACCAGGCCAGCGGCGTGAATATATAACCCAGTATATTTTGGAAAGTAAATACGGGTATCCCGTGCGCGGCGCGCCATGACGCTATGGAATTTATTTCACTGAGCGCGGCGAGTGGATAATTCAACATGGCGAGCAGCGCCACGAACGCGATCAACATGGCGGCAACATTTAGCGCCAAGCGCAAACCGTCGGTGGCGCCCTCGGCGGCGGCGTCCATGACGTTGCAAGTTGTCTTCGGCAAGTTGCGCAGAGCGTCCAGCGATTCCGCGCGTGGCGTTTCTGTTTCAGGCAACATCAATTTGGCCATGACCAGGCCAGCGGGCGCGGACATAACGCTGGCGGTCATTAAATGTTTAGCCATAAGAATGCGCGCGCTTTCTTGATCTCCGCCCAGCATGACTATGTACGCAGCCATAACGCTGCCAGCGATGGTTGCGAAACCAACCGTCATGATGGCCATGATTTGCGAGCGCGTCATGGTGGCAATGAACGGTTTGACGGTGAGTGGCGCTTCTGTTTGACCCAGGAATATATTCGCGGCCGCGGAGAGCGCTTCGACGCCGCTGACATTCAGCACGCGTCGAATGACCCATGCCAACACCGCCACCACGCGCTGCATAATTCCCAAGTGGTATAGCACCGCCATAAATGATGCGAAGAAAATAATAATAGGAAGAACCTTCACGGCGAAAATAAATCCCCAAGGTCCGCTGGCGTCGCCGACTTTTCCAAAAATGAACGCGGTGCCTTGGTCGGCGAAAGAAATCACGCGCGTTACGCCCGCTGCGAAATAATCGAACACGTGAACTACGGGGGGAAAGCGTAGGAATAGAAACGCGATTAGAAATTGAATGGTCACACCAGAGACAATTGTGCGTACATTTATGCTGCGCTTGTTGGTGGAAAGCGCAAAGCCAATCGTAAGAATTACGCCAACGCCAATGAGTCCGGTGAATTGTTGCATGTGAGTCACAGAATAGTGAATTGCTGAGTACCCTGACTTTATGAGGACAGTATGAGCGAGCCAATGCGTGAACAAGAAATGTTGCAGTGGAACGGCGCGCGGCAGCGCATTCTTGATGCGGTGGCGGTGATCGCGGCGGCAAAGAGAGGTCCGAGTACAAGCGCCAATGATCGCGTGGTGATTGGCATAACCGGTCCGGTTGGAGCTGGTAAAAGCACATTGGCTTCGCAGCTTTCGCAATGCGTGATCGCCACCGATCATTACTTTCCAAACTACGACGTGACGCCCGAGCATTTGCGCGACGTGCCTGAATATTCTGATCTTCCGCGCCTTGCGAGCGATTTGGCGGCACTGCGCCGCGGCGAGGATGTGACAATTCCAGTGTGGTCATTTGTATCGCACTCGCGCGAGGGCTATCAACGTGTGCAAGGCGCGCCGATTGTTGTGTGCGAAGGAATTCACGCGCTACATGAAATTCCGCGGGCGCACTTGGACATTTCTATTTATGTTGACGCGCCTTCCACTGTGCGATGGAGCCGCTGGGAAGCGCTGGAACTTTCTGGCGTACGCCAACTTGGCGTGGAGCAGGCACGCGCATTCTTTCACGAATTTGCCGAACCAATCTTTGGCCGTTTTGCGGGTGTTTATAAATCCGTAGCGCGATTTGTTGTTGTGAATGATGGCAGCGCAAGTTCGTAATTATTTGCGAAGTAAACAAAGTTGCCACAAATAGAGCAGTTAAAAATGTGTTCAGCGAAATAAAATAGCTTGCTGCAAATAGCGCATTTAAAAAATGTGTTCAGCGAAATAAAAGAAGTTGCCACAAAAGGGGCGAGTTTAGCAACCTCGCAAGCCCTGCTTGCGAGGGGTGCGTTGTCTGAGCCCCTGTGGCAACTTCTATTATGAAGCGTGAGCTGTTTAAACGCCTAAAGCAACTTATTTTATAAAGCTTGAGTTATATGAATTCCCGTGGCAACAACGTTTCATCG
>CAIKXA010000064.1 GCA_903831295.1 uncultured bacterium
CGCCAGCGAACAACTTGCAACAACCAACTGGACCACTGGCAACACAACTCGGTTGCTTGTTGATGGCGTGCAAACATTCGAGGCGATCCTGGATGAGCTTGAACAAGCGCAACGCTACATCTGCGTGCAGTTCTACATTGTGCGCGACGACGAACTTGGACAGCGATTTCAAAAAGCCATGATCAACGCGGCAAATCGTGGTGTTTCTGTGCGACTTCTGTATGACGCGCTCGGCTCCAACGGCTTGCCGGAATCTTTCATAGATGAACTCATTGCGGCAAAGATTCGCGTTGCATCATTTCAAACCAACCTGGGAATGAATCCGCTGCGCATGAACTTTCGCAATCACCGCAAGATTGTGATGATCGATGGACACACCGCGTTCATTGGCGGGCACAACATTGGCCGTGAATATCTTGGACGCGATCCCGATATGGGCGCGTGGCGCGACACGCACATCCGTGTTCAAGGTCCCGCCGCGCTCGCGGCTCAACTGGCATTTTGCGAAGATTGGAATTGGTCAACTAGCGAGGTTCCAACATTGGATTGGTCCACGCGCTCATATGGCAACGAACATGTGTTGGTGATTCCCAGCGGTCCATCCGATGAAGTGGAAACGTGCGCGCTGCTTTTTCACCAAGTGATCGAGGGCGCGCAGCGGCGCTTGTGGATTGCGTCGCCCTACTTTGTGCCCGACGAGGGAATTGTGCTCAGCCTGCAACTGGCGGCCATGCGCGGGGTGGACGCGCGCATACTTATTCCAAATAGTTTCAATGAGCGCATGATCATGATGTCCGCGTATTCCTATTACGAAGACGTGCTTCCATCTGGCGTTGGCATTTACCGATATTTGCCGGCTTTTCTGCACCACAAGGTTTTCATGGTGGACGATTTGGTGAGCGTGGGCACGGCCAACTTTGATAACCGTTCATTCAGAATTAATTTTGAGATCACCGTGCTGGTGGCCAATAGTCCGCTGCGCGACCGTGTGCAAGAAATGATGGCGCATGACTTTGAAAATTCTCAACAAGCAAAGCTTGAAGACTTCACAAAGCGCTCGTGGTTTTTTCGCGCCATGGCGCGCACGTGCCGGTTGATGTCTCCGTTGCAGTGAAAGCTGCGGATCAGAATCAGACAATGCGACCAACATAAAACTTTACGCACTGCGTAGAGTTTTGATTCTGATAGAAAAGTAATTTGAAATTACACAGATTTGCCACAGGGGTTCAGGCAACACACCCCGGGCGAGCAAGTGAAACGCGTCGCGCAATTCCTCTTCGCTGGGTAACACAAGTCGATATTGAGATGCGAATAAGTGCTGGTTTTCGCTCAGAACCGAATAGCGAACTAGGGTGTCATCTTTGTGGGCGCACAAAATAATTCTAAGCGAGGGGTTGTCCTTGACAGGAGACCTCGATAAAGGACCACCGCTTATGAGAAACTAACCCAGGCCTAACAGGGCCAGAAGGATTTTCGAATGAAGCGTGCAATGACTAGGAAACGCCACAGACCAGAAGAGATCGTGGCGAAGTTGAGAGAAGTTGACGAGGCGTTATCGCAGGGAAAGACGCTTGAAGATGTTGCGAAATCGCGTGGCGTGTCTTTGATGAC
>CAIKXA010000065.1 GCA_903831295.1 uncultured bacterium
CCAGAAAGTCCGCTCACTGGAATAGTAAATTGCTCGTCGGTGAAACCAAGTCCGTGAAGCACGGCCTCCACCAAGTGGTCGCTTGACCAACCGCCGGAGCGCTCTAGCTTTTCCTCCAGAGCAATTTGGCGCTCGAATAGTTTTTCCAGCTCCGCGCCTTGCGCCGTGGCCATTTCTTCAAACACGTGGTCAAGTTCCGCGCGCGCGGATGTGCCTTCACGTAAACCTTGCGCCGCCACTTCTTGCAATGTCAGCGATGGATCAAAGCGGGGCTCTTGCTCCAAATATCCCAGGCGCGCGCCGCGCAACAAACTCACTTCGCCGCCCTCGGGTTTTAATTTGCCGCAGAGAATTTTCAGCAGCGTGCTTTTGCCGCAACCATTGCGTCCAACAAGTCCAACGCGCTCGCCTGGTTCAATGGCAAATGTGGCGCCATCAAGAACGGTCTTGGCGCCAAGAGTGATTCGAAGATTGGATGCGCTGACCACTGGCATGGGCGTAGAAGAGTAGTGTGTTTTCCCCCAAACACGAAATGCGTTCGGATAAAAACTTCAGGTCAGCAAAATCACCTGAAACGCGGGCAATTCACTTCCAATAGTTGTTCGCGGCGGCGATGGTGGCAAATTCCGTCGCAACAGTCTGGCCGATCGCGATCAGCATTGCGGCATCTTGCGCGTAAACAGCGCGAAGTTTTTCGCGTACTGCGGCGTCTGGCTGCGTGACCTTGATGATCAACCGCGATAATTTAATCGCAAGTTGTCGGCCTTCCTCTGGTGTCTTGGTGATCAGCGAATTGCCTGGAACAAGTTGAACTAGATCGGTTGGTGCGCTCATTTTAGAAGTCTCCTGATTTAATTGAGATTGAAACGGCGAACTTCACGGAAAAGTTCCTTCTCGATGCGCTTTATCGTAGCGGGGATTGCAATTCATTTTTACGGCTTTGCCAGCGGAATGAAGTCAAACGTTGGTAACAGCACATTTCCATTGGCGTCAATTCCCGCGCCAATTCGAACAACACCGCGCTTGTCAGCCCACGACATAGTCCCGCTTCCCTCGCCATCAATAAACGCAGTGATGCGCTTCTTTTCGTTCTTGTCAGCGAATGTCAAAGCCGCTTCACCATCGGCAAAGGTTCCCGCATTGATTCGTAATTTTCCATCTTGGTCAAGCCACCCCACGGTCACGCTTCCATCGGCTTTGGTGCACGCCACAATCCGCGTTTGTGCGTCGGCGTCTACAACTTTCCAACCCTTGCATGTGATTGTGTCGAAGGTGGCGTCGCCAACAGGGCGAACCGCCGCTATAAAACCGCCGGCAACAAGCACGCTGAGCAAAGCGATATTCAACACGCGTTGGCGCTTGGCGCTGACATGCTGTTGATGAACGATCACTTGAAGCGCCGCGATTTGTTGTTGAAGTATTTGCATGCGTAAAGCCTACAGCCGCATGTGTCACAATTCATCGCACTTCAATCAATGCACGCGGTTGGATTCGAACCAACGACATTCGGTTTCGAAGACCGATGCTCTATCCAGCTGAGCTACGCATGCAATACAACGAGGGATTCTAACCAAATTCACGGCGCAATGCGCGTCAACGCCGCAGCGCAATCTTGCGCCAATGGTTCAATGGAAAGCGGCGCGCCCACTGCTTGACGCATCCATTGGTCCGGCGTCAGTCGCCCCAAACTTGTGATGCGTTTTGTTTCCGCCGCCAATTGCTTGCCGCGCATGAACGATCGAATCTGATGGCTCATGACATGGCCAATGGTGTAATCGGCTAGATACAACGGATGCGCCACCATGTGTTGATAGGCGGCGGTTAAACGGTTGCGATCTTTTCCATGCAGCGGCTCGTAATATTTTTCCCACACTTGATCCGCGATCGCAAGCACTTGATCGCGTAACTGCTGCGCGCTTGCCTTTGGATTGGCGTAGATCCAGCGCCACGCATACAGTTCCAACAAACTTGGTCCCGCAATTTGGCACGCCGCCAACATGGTGCCAATGGAATCCAAATCAAAGCCGCGCTTCACTTCGTCGGGGTTCTCCAAGCCAAGCACGCGCCGACCAAGCGACTGATATAAAAACGCGAACGCCTCGGTGCACGCAGTGTTTGGAACATTGCGCA
>CAIKXA010000066.1 GCA_903831295.1 uncultured bacterium
CAAGCCAAGCGAAGTCACGCCGCTCACCGCGCACATGCTTGCCGAACGCGTGGCTGAAGCTGGTTTTCCAGCTGGCGTATTGAACATTCTTCACGGCCGTGGCCACACGGCGGGCGCCGCGCTTGTGTCGCACCCACAAGTTGCTTGCATCACTTTTACTGGCGGCACCGTCACGGGTCAATCGATTGCGCTTGCCGCCGCGCCAACATTTAAACGAGTGGCGCTTGAACTTGGTGGAAAGAATCCCGCGATCATTTTTGCGGACGCGGCAACACCTGATCAACTGAACGCCACGCTTGACGGCGTGATCAAATCCACATTCACAAATCAAGGACAAGTGTGTCATTGTAGTTCGCGCATTCTGATTCAACACGCGGCGTGGAACACATTTGTTCCCGCGCTCGTCAAGCGCGCGCAAGCGTTGCGTGTGGGTGATCCACTTGATGCCACCACCGACACTGGATCGCTTGTGTCGCTGCAGCATTTGAACAAAGTCGCCAGCGCAGTTGAACTTGCCGTGAGCGAAGGCGGCCGAATTTTGTGCGGTGGCGCGCGCGTCAGTGCATCACAACTTCCAGAACGTGTTCGCGCCGGCGCATTCTTCGCTCCAACTCTCATAGAAAATCTTGCGCCAACGTGCCGCACTAATCAAGAGGAAATATTTGGTCCCGTGGCAACGCTGATTCCATTTGATGACGAAGCCGACGCGATTCAGATTGCAAACGGAACACACTTTGGTCTTTCCGCAACCGTGTGGACCACGGACTCCGCGCGCGCCGATCGTGTGGCCGCGCAACTGGATTGCGGCACGGTATGGATTAATTCTTGGATGGTGCGCGACCTTCGCGTTCCAATTGGCGGAATGCGCTCCAGTGGTTTGGGGCGCGAAGGCGGCAACGAGGCGCTGCGATTTTTCGCCGAACCCGTTACTGTGGTACGAATGAAATAATCATTCACACCACATGAAAATTCCAGCCGCTTCACTAGCGAACAACACGCAACCGTAGTGCTCAAAAAACAATCACTCACGTCGTACTGCTTCAAAGGAACACACACATGAGTCATAAACAAAATCAAGACATTCACTCAACCCGCGCGCCTGAACCGGTTGGACCATATCCACACGCCAAGCGCGCCGGTGATTTTGTCTACCTCAGCGGCGTTGGTCCGCGCCAACGTGGCAGCACAATTATTCCCGGTGTTGAACCGTTTGATTTTGAAACCCAATGCCGCGCATGTTTTCAGAACACGCGCATGATTGTGGAGGACGCCGGCCTTTCCTGGAGCAGCGTGCTTGATATCACTGTGTTTCTTACCAACATGAAGCGCGACTTCGCCACGTACAACCGCATCTACGCGGAATTTTTCGCCGGCGATGGAAATCCAAATCCAACTCGCACCACGCTAGAAATTGTGTCACTGCCCACGCCCATTGCGGTTGAAACAAAAGTTGTGTGTTGGACCGGCTCAGCGAAATAATTTGATCACGCGCTGAAGCTATTCAAGTCACCATCACGCAAAATGGCTGGCGCGCTCATTACGCTCACAAGTTCATCGAATTATTCAAATCACGTAACGCGCATCGGCGCGCTTTCGCAACTACTCAATCGTTCGCAGTGCCGCGCGCACCGGACTTCCATCAAAGCCCTCAAGCGCCAGCGGTAGCGCGCACAATTCGTAGCGGCCTGGCTGCACATTGCTTAGCACAAGCCCCTCAAGAATCGCCATGTCACGCGCAAAAAATCTTTTATGCGATGGCATTTCTTTTGACTCCGCACAATCCACGCTTGGCGTATCAACGCCAACAAGCTTCACTCCATGATCCGCGAGCCAATCAACCAAGCTAGGTTGCATTCCAATGAAATCCGCGTTCCATTTATTGTTGTTGGGGTAGGTGCCTGTTGCAAACAACACGCGCGGCAATGTTGGAACCCATGCGTCGCTCACCGCGAGATCATCACGGCCAAATCGATCCTCCATGCCAGGCTGATTCGAAGTTGAGCCCGTGGTTGCGCGCGGATTCACTTTGATCACCTCGCACTTGCCCCAATACAACTCGAGCGGTTGCTGCTCCATTGTTCGACCATCAAGGCTGTAATGGCTTGGGGCATCAGCGTGCGCGCCAAGATGCACAGTGGCGCGCAACGCGCTCAGCGTGACCACATCGCCGCGCTTTATATCAAACGCAACCTCTCGCGTCACGGGCACATCACCGGGCCACACGGCTAATTTGGCTGAAATCCGTGGGGAAATATCAATAATTTTTTGGTTCATACGCGCTCAACTTTGCATTGCAAGCCGACCGCCGTCCACCGGCAAATTAATTCCATTCACATAACTCGCCGCGGGCGACGCCAAAAATAAAACCACGGAGGCAATTTCGCTGGCCTCGCCAAACCTGCCAGCGGGAATGGTTGCAAGCGCCTCGCGCTCAACGGCCTCAATCGTGGATGAATTTTTTGTGGCGCGACCTTTAAACAAACTGTCAAGACGCGCAGTGCGCGTGAAGCCAGGCAGCACCGTGTTGGCGGTAATTCCAAACGCGCCAAGTTCGCCAGCGATGGTGCGCGACCAATTTGCAATTGCCGCGCGAATGGTGTTGGAAACTCCAAGTCCGCGAATGGGTGTGACAACCGATGTGCTGGCGATATTGATGATGCGACCAAACTTGGCCGCTTGCATGCCAGGCACGCACGCTTGAACGATGGCTTGGCCAGTCAACACATGCATTTCAAAACCGCGCGCAAAGTCTTCAGGAGCGGCGTTCGCAATTGGCCCCGCCGCGGGACCGCCAGTGTTGTGCACCACTATGTGTACCGCTCCGTGCGCCGCAACAAACTCTCCCACGATTTTGGCCACGGCGCGCCAATCGGAATAATCCATGCACAATGCTCTATGTTTTTGCGAGGCGCTATTGGCTAACGGCAATTGCGCCAACACTTGCTCAAGCGCCACGGCGTCGCGCCCAACAACTGTCACGGAAGCGCCGGCTTGCGCCAAAGCAACCGCGCATGCGCGGCCAATGCCCTGCGTGGCTCCGCCAACCAAAGCGTGCTTGCCCATAAGCGACATTGATTGCAACATGACTGACGAATCCACACTCATGATGGTCCAACCATAGTCTCGGGCTTCATCACTTTGTCAAAAGTGGCCTCATCAATGTGGCCAAGTTCCATGGCCGCCTGCTTCAACGTTAAACGTTTGTGATGCGCATGCTTTGCGATTGAACTTGATTTGTCGTAGCCAATGTGCGGCGTGAGCGCGGTGACCAACATTAAACTTTCGCGCAGCAATTGCGCCACACGATCGGCGTTCACCACAATGCCTTCCACGCAAAATTCACGGAAGGCGTGACATGTGCCGGCAATCAACTCGCATGAATGCAGAACATTCAGCGCAATGACTGGCTTGAACACATTCAATTCAAAATTGCCTTGGCTTGCAGCAAATTGCACGGCGGCATTGTTGCCAAACACTTGCACACAAACCATGGTCATACTTTCACTTTGAGTTGGATTCACTTTGCCAGGCATAATGCTGCTGCCGGGCTCGTTCTCTGGAATAGAAAGTTCGCCAATGCCACAGCGCGGACCGCTTGCAAGCCAGCGCACATCATTTGCAATTTTCATAAGCGAAGTGGCCAACACAGACAGCGCACCGTTCACCTGCGTCATGGCCTCATGCCCAGCCAACGCGGCGAATTTATTCTTGGCGCTTGTAAACGGGATCTTGGTTTGCGCCGCAAGCTTCTTGGCAACCAATTCGCCAAAACCTTTTGGAGCGTTCAAGCCAGTTCCCACCGCCGTTCCACCAATAGCCAAGTCGCGCACGCCCGGCAAACTTTCCTTCAAGCAACCAATGGCAAAATCAAGTTGCGCCACGTAGCCAGAAAACTCTTGGCCCAAAGTAAGCGGCACCGCGTCTTGCAAATGAGTGCGCCCCACTTTCACAATGTCAGAAAATTCCACGGCCTTGGCATGCAACGCGTCGCGCAACTTCACCACGGCTGGCAACACGGCGCGCTCAATTTCAATCGCCGCAGCAATGTGCATGGCGGTTGGAAATGTGTCATTACTTGACTGCGACAAATTCACATGATCGTTGGGATGCACCGGCTTCTTGCTACCGCGCGCGCCGCCTGTCAATTCAATGGCGCGATTGGAGATGACCTCATTCACATTCATGTTGGATTGCGTGCCCGAACCGGTCTGCCACACTTTCAATGGAAACTCGCTGTCAAGCTTTCCGGAAGAAACCTCGTGGGCCGCGCCAACAATCAGCGCGCATAGTTCATCGGAGAGACCGCCAATCTCGTTGTTCGCCTGCGCGCACGCGGCCTTAAGCAAACCAAACGCGCGCACAATTGGAAGCGGCATCACATCGCCAAATGGAAAATGGTGGATGGATCGCTCGGTCTGCGCGCCCCAATAATGGTGGGCGGGAACTTCAATCGCGCCCATGGCGTCGGTCTCAGTGCGGGTAGCAATATTTTGGTGGTTTTTCTCGGTGTTTTTTGACATGCGTTCATCTCCCAAAAAGTTTGTCCACAGAGTGTAATCCCCCACGAAGCAGCCCGTGATCCGTGATATATTGACAACTTACCTTTTTAGGAGATAGACCCTTGCGACAGCGCCTGACAATTCTTTGCGGACTTCTGACTTGCTCCATACTTTTGGGTTGCCCGTCACCCCAACAAAGCAGCACCTATCCATTGGATGCGGACAAAAAATTACTGCCCGCGGATTGGCTGGCGCTTTCTCCAGATGACAGCCACCTGAAATATCTCAATGCTTCCACCGTGGAATTATTGTTTAGTTTAAAGAACAGAATCGCCCAATCCCGCGCCACTCCTGAGGGCACAAAGCCTCCAATGTCCGAGGCGCTTATCGCGCAACAAAGCCGCGAGATGAATGAACTGTGCAACAATGAAATGTTGACCAGCACTGAAATATTGGTCAAGTCCATGTCGCCGGAAATGTACAGCACGACCAAAACCAATCCTGAGTTGTACTTGGAAAATAACTCCAACCAGCAAACAAACTTGCGCGGCGTGGTGGACGATTGGAATCGATGGTGGTTCATTGACGAACCAAGTCCACTGAGTCCGTATCCAATTGTGAAGCCTTGATTGCATGTGTTGATCTGACTCGATCAAATTGAATCCTGAATCTCGCATCGCCTTGAATAAAATCAAGGCGATTTTTTTGCCATGAACAGATCGTCATCATCACGCCAAAATTAGTCTTCCGTTCTATCCTCGCGACATGATGATCATTTGGACAACCCTGCTGTTGCTTGGCTCGAACCTGTTCATGACCTACGCCTGGTACGGCCACCTGCGCGATTTCAAGGACAAACCATTATGGTTTGTGATCATTCTCAGTTGGTGCGTCGCGCTATTTGAATATTGCCTGCAAGTTCCAGCCAATCGACTTGGCTTTCAACAAGCGGGGCTTTCACTGCAGCAACTGAAAGTTCTGCAAGAAATCATCACCATGAGCGTGTTCGCCACGTTCGCGGTGGTGTACATGAAAGAGCGTCTCTCGATCAATTTTGTGTACGCATCGCTGTGCATGGTGGCGGCGGCGTGGTTCATGTTCACCGACATCAAACACCCAGCATGACAAACGTTCCCGCCTATCTGAAATCCGCGTCGCTGTTCTTTGACTTTGACAGCACCATTGTGCGCGGCGAAGCGATTGATGAGTTGGCGGAGATCGCCCTGGCAAACGCGCCGGATCGCGCCGCGCGTGTGGCCAGCATTCGCGCCATCACCAACGCGGGCATGGATGGCTCCATGCCGATCAATGAAAGTTTGCGCCAGCGCATGGACATGCTGCAGATTCGCGCCCACATGCTGGCGCCATTGGTGGAGCGACTTCACCAACAAGTGAGTCCTTCTTTGCTGCGCCACGCCGCGATTTTAAAAAGTATGCGCGATCAGATTTGGATAATTTCCAGCGGCTTTCATGAGTGGATTGATCCAGTTGTGTCCGCGCTTGGCTTGCGCGTTGACCATGTGAACGCCAATCGTTTGCTCGCTGATGCGGATGGCATTTTGCGGCTGGATCCGACTTCGCGCTGCGCCACCGTTGGTTCCAAGGCGCGCGCCGCCGCATCTCTTGGTTGCGCGCCGCCACGCATCATGATTGGCGACGGCATGACCGACTTTGAAGTTCGCAGCGAAGGCGCCTGTGAATATTTTGTGGCGTGGACGGAAAGCGTGACGCGCCCAACGGTGGTGGCCAACGCCGACATTGTGGCGCCGCACTTTGAAGGCTTGCTCGCGGCGCTTGCGGAATGCCTCGCCTAGATTTTGAACCGTCGCGCCAAGCTTGCCGAAATGATTTATTTTTTAAGATTGCACGTAAACCACGCGCGTGCGCCGCTTCTTGGACACTAGACTTCGTTCTGTATGCATCCAGAGATGAACGACAACATAAATTCAAATTCGAATCCAAATTCGAATGAAAAGTTGTCGCATCACACTGACCCAACTGTTGGTCGAACAATTGAGCACGATGAGCAACCAACACAGGCCGCCGCGGATCTTGCCGCGGAGTTGCAGACGCTTGATCCCGAAACCGCCGCGGATAGTTTGGAGCAATCTTCCGACGCTGTGGCCGCCGAAGCCGTGGCCATTCTTGAAGAGGGTGAAGTACAGCCTATTCTTGAAGCCATGGACGCGGATCGCCGCGCCGCGCTAGAGCGATCTGTTTCGCCGGAACTTGCGCGCCAATGGAAGATCAACACCGAGTTTGATGAGGACACCGTTGGACGCAGCATGGAGCCGCCAATTGGTTTCTTTGCAAAGACACAAACCGTTGGCGAAACCGTGGAACTTCTGCGCGAACTTGTGAAGACCGAACCCGTGACCTACTGCTATGTGGTTGACAACTCGCGCCATCTCACCGGCGTGCTGATGATGCGCGATCTTTTATTTTCCGATGACAAGGTCACGCTTGAATCCATCATGATTCCTAAAGTGTTCACGCTACGCGCTGAAATGTCCATCGCAGAAGCCATTCAATCCGTGGCTGACCGGCAATTCTTTGCCTACCCAGTGTGCGACGCCGCCAATCATTTTGTTGGACTGATCCGTGGACAGCGATTGCTGGAGCAACAAGCGTTTGATTTAACCGCGCAAGTTGGAGCAATGGTGGGTGTTGAAAAAGAAGAGCGTTTGGCCACGCCGTGGTGGCGCAGTTTGCTGTTTCGCCATCCCTGGTTGCAATTGAATTTGCTCACCGCGTTCTTGGCGGCCGCCGTGGTTGGAATGTTCGAACACACGCTCACCAAAATTGTTTTGCTCGCGGCATTTCTTCCAGTGCTTGCGGGACAATCGGGCAATACGGGTTGCCAAGCCCTGGCGGTGACTTTGCGCGGGATGACGCTGAACGAACTGAAGCGCGGACAAACACGCTACGCGGTGATAAAAGAAATGGTGGTTGGATTTTGCAATGGCGCCTTGGTTGGAGTGTCGGCGGCCATCGGCATGTACATCTTCGCAACCATTCAACACAACGACCGCCCCGTGGAACTGGCGTTGGTCACATGGCTTGCCATGGTTGTTTCGTGCGTGGTCAGCGGCATGTGCGGAGTGCTTGTGCCCACAACGCTCAAGCGCTTGGGGGCGGACCCCGCGACTGCGTCCAGTATTTTTCTAACCACCGCAACGGACGTGGTGAGCATGGGCGTATTTCTTGCGTTGGCAACTTGGCTGTTGCTGTAAAAAACCCGGCGCGCATGCGGTATCTTGCGCACATGCTCCTTCTTGATGGCTTGGTGAAAAACTTCGGCGCGCTTCGGGCCGTCGATGGTCTTTCATTGCGTGTCAATCGCGGAGAAATATTTGGCCTGCTTGGCCCCAATGGCGCTGGCAAAAGCACCACCATTTCTATGGCGATTGGATTAATCACTCCCGACGCGGGTAGCGTGACCTATCAGGGATTGGGTTCGCCTACTCACCACATGGTGCGCAAAAATGTGGGGGTGGCGCCGCAAACTCTGGCCATTTATCAGGAACTGTCCGGCGAGGAAAATGTTTTGTTCTTCGCTCGCTTGCAAGGCGTAGACAATCCTCGTGTCGCCGCGCGCGATGCGCTTGAAAGAGTGGGCTTGACGGCGCGCGCCCATGACCGCGCGGGAACATATTCCGGCGGAATGCAACGGCGCCTGAATTTAGCCGCGGCATTTTTTCACAAGCCCCCGCTGTTACTGCTGGATGAGCCCACTGCGGGCGTTGATCCGCAAAGTCGCACCAATATTCTTGAACTTGTGCGCGAGCTTGCCAATGAGGGCGCCGCAATTCTGTACACCACGCATTACATGGAAGAGGCGCAGAAAATTTGCGATCGCGTTGGCATTATGGATGAGGGAAAAGTTTTGGTGACCGGCAGCGTTGAAGAATTGCTGGCCAAGCACGGTAAAGAAACGCTTGTCATGATTGAACGTCCTGGCGGCGAGACGCGCATTTCCACCAACGATCCGCTGCGCGAAGTGACCACCGCGCTTGAAGCTGGCGATGTCACCGGCCTGCGCGTGGAGCGCGCCGATCTTGAAACAGTTTTCCTGTCGCTCACAGGCAAAAGGTTGCGAGACTAATGCGCGCCATTCTTACGATTGCCGCCAAAGACCTGCGCCTTTTACTGCGCGACCGCACCAACGCGTTCTTTGTGATTGTTTTCCCGCTGGCCATCGCCATTTTCTTTGGAAGTATTTTTGGTGGCAGCAGTAGAAGCATTCCAGTTGCGGTGGTTATAGAAAGCGCTGGTCCAGCCGCCACTGACTTTGCCAACGCGCTTGAAAAAGATTCGACGCTGAGCGTGCGAATACTTCCCAGCCGCGAAGAAGCTGACGCAAGCGTG
>CAIKXA010000067.1 GCA_903831295.1 uncultured bacterium
CCCAGCAGGCGATCAACGCCTTCGCACACCACGGCCTTGTGCCGGCCCATCCACGCAATATGCCCGCCAACTTCGTTGGAATAAATCAATTCGGTATTGCGAAAAACTTTTGGCTTCTGGCCAAAGAGCCGCTCAATCATGGCTTCTTGAATGGCGACTTGCTCATCAAATTCCTTGCGGCTGAACAAGAAACTGAGCGAGTGATGGCTAGTCTCCGCCAAAAATTCACACGCGCCAGTATCTGCGAGCCGCTTGAACAAATCGATCAAGTCGGGCGCCCACTGCTCAAATTGCTGCAACGCCACGCCACTAATGGAATAGCTCACCCGAAAGCGATTCTCATGGCGCTTCACCAGATCGAGAATTTTTTCCGTAGTTGGTCGATAGCACTTGTTGGCCACCTTCTGCAGGATGGTTCCATTGGCCTCGGGATCAAAATAAAATGGATCTGTGTCAAACACGGAGTAGCGACGCAACCGAAACGGTTGATGCACTTGGAAATAAAGGACAACGCTTGCCACAGGGGTGAGAGTGTAGTTGCAATCCGCAACCGCGCACGGCGCCCGCAACACACGCAAATTCCGCGGAAACTAGGGCCGATCAATGCTCTATTCTGTGTGGATGAATCGAACCACGCTTGCCGCCGAAATCGCCAAAGTCGCCATGCTGCGCGGAACCTTCACGCTGCGCAGTGGAAAAATCAGCCACTATTACCTGGATAAATATCTTTTCAGCACTCGTCCGGAAATTTTGCGCGAACTTGGCGCGTTGTTCGCGGCGCGCATTCCCGCCGGCACCACGCGCTTGGCCGGCGCGGAGCTGGGTGGCATTCCGCTTGTATCCGCCGCAAGCATGGCGAGCGGGCTGCCCTGCCTTTTTATTCGCAACCAGAAAAAAGATTATGGAACCGCCAAGCAACTTGAAGGCAAGTTGGATTGCGGCGACCGCGTGATGATTGTTGAGGACGTGGCGACCACCGGCGGCCAAGCGCTTGAAGCCGCCAAAGTTTTGCGCGAAGGCGGCGCGGAAGTCACGGCCATTGTCAGTGTGATTGACCGCATGGAAGGCGCGCGCGAAAATATCCAAGCCGCGGGTATTGCGTTTGATTCGCTCTTCACCGTTGCGGACCTTGGTATCACGCCGGACGCGGCCACAGCTCGCGCATGATTGAACATGTTCGCAATCACATGTACTTCACCGTGGCGCATGATTGATCCACTCAACATCAAGTTCTTGTGGCATGCGACTTTCGCAAGCCCACGTCACCACTGAAAAAATTTCAAGTCGAATAGGCACCGAATGGATCAAATTTTACAAACCAACCAACGCCGAAAATTGAAACGCGTTGGTTTATTTGTCGGATTGGCCCTGATCGCCGCCGCACTCTGGACGATCGCACGTAGCGGCACGATCGCAAGTCAGGCGTGGCAACATTTGTCCGTCGCCTCGCCAATTTTGTTTGCCCAACTGCTTGGCTGCATCGCGCTCATCGCGCTGTGCACCGCCTTGTCCGTGTTGATTCTGGTCAATAGAACCCGCCCGCCAATCCGCGTTGAATTGCGGGAAATGCTTGCGCTGATTTGCGCTAGCACGCTGGGAAATTTTGTTCCTCTGCAACCTGGACTCATTGGTCGCATTGCGTTTCACCACCAAGTGCACGGCATTGCGGTTCCGATCAGTTTGTTGATTGCAATCCAATCCACCGCGCTCACGGGAATTGCGGCGTTGTGGATTGGCGCTGGCCTTGCTTTCACGCATGCGACACATTTATCTTGGAGCGCCGCCGTGTTATCGCCAATTTTACTTGTTCCATTTCTGCGCAATACCACCGCGCGCGAATTTACCGCGGCGTTTTTTATCCGTATTGTCGAGACGTGCGTTTGGGCGCTGCGGATTCACATTGCATTTCAATTGATCGGCCAGCCCATCGACGCTGCGGCGGCTCTTGCTTTGGCGTGCGTGGCCAACGCAGCAAACACAATTCCATTCATTGGAAACGGAATTGGCATTCGCGAATGGAGCGTTGGATTCTTGGCGCCGATGATCGCGGGCGTTCCACTGGCCGACGCGTTGGCTGCTGAAATTGTGGGGCGCTTAGCGGAAATTATTTTCTTTATTCCGGCAGGTCTGGCAGCGTGGCCCATGTTGCACAAGCGCCTACGCGTGCACCGCTCCAGGCGCATTGTTCAAACGGGCGTTGGAGAATTGGACGCGTAATGAGCATGGATAATCAGCACTGGCAATTAGTACTGGCAATTAGTATTGGCAACCCGTATTGATCATCAGGGTTTAGTTTGAGTTGGAAGGTCTTTCACCTTTGCAGCGCCGCCAAAAATACCAAATTCCTCTGTGGATTCAACCACTTTGGCTTCTCTCAGAAGTCGATTGGCGATCCGAGCGCGAACACTGGATGCGACCGTGATCAACTGCTGATTCCCGCCGCGCTCAATCGCATTTAAAAACGGATCTCCTTCCGTGTCCACCCATCTTAAAAGCGCGCTCATCTGAACACGCACATCTTGTGATTGCTTCGCCGCCTTCATGATCGGATCGGTCATGACGATGGGCTCCTTTGGCAACACCATCAACGTCCATGCTTGCGCCGCGGGCGGAAGGCTCTTCCAAGCTTCGGCAACTTCCGCCCAACCTTCCTTCACCTCCGATGCAGATGCGGTGTCGCCACTTCTGCCGGCAAGATCAAAGGCAAGCAGAACCAATGTCACCAAGTCATTCGGCTGATCGCAATGGTGAATTGACCCGAGTGCCTCGTCGCGCCATGCGGCATTGCACACAACGGGCGAAATCCTTATCGAGTTTTTAGAAGTGGCGCGACCGAAAAATCCAGGCATCACGTTATCCAGAGTGAGCCGGAAATTGGTGATCATCTCAAGTTGCAGATACGCCCCTTCAAGCGGACTCTTTAACAAAGCCTGCGCGGCAGGCGTGCGAGCTATATCCACAACAAAGGACATCTTTTCATTGCGGGCAATCTCAATTTGGCGATCGAGTAAAAATATAATTGGCGGCAAAATTTGTGGAATTTTTCCGCCAGAGATGAGCTCCAAAACAATCGCCGCCCTTGTTTCGATTGGTCCATCCGAACTAATTGCCAAAGTGATCGGACTTTGATTTGTGATTTCAATTTTGCATGGCAATGATTCAAATGGCTTTGCCGTGGTGGAAAGAAATTCAGCGCTTACTTTCACAAACGGAGTTTCATCCTTGGCAAACAAAGCAAACTCCTTGGGCAGGCGATCTAACGCCACTTGGATTTCTGGCGCCTTGTCGGATGGGCCCATGCGCTTGTTTACAATTTGAAATAATTGATCGCTGGCGTAAAGACCAAGCGCATGGGCGCGGTCAGCGCGGGCAATTGCGGCAAATTCTTTGGCGGCCTCTTTGGTATTTCCAGATTTTGCAAGCGCCAACGCGTATCCAAGGTGCGCGCCAGGATTTTTCGCGGATATAGGCTTTAAAATTTCAATCGCCTCGGCGGTCATGCCCTCGCGCAATTTCATCCACCCACTAAATTTGATCTTGGCTTCTGCTGAAAGCAACTGAAGGTCTTCTGTTTCCTTAAGCCAAGATTCAACGGATTGCGTGTTGGCGCCAACAGCCAAGCACAACCAAGCCTTAGCCAACAATAAAGTGGCGCGCTGCGCGGGATTATCTTTGGCGGATTCCAATTGATTATCCAGGACCGCGTCAACGTCAGCGAGGGCCTCCTCCGAATTGGGCAAAGATCCGCTCTTGCATATCAGGGCGTGAATCGAGTTCATAGTGGCGGTCATATCGGTCAGCGTTTCCACCGGCAATCCACTATTGATTTTTTCCCTGGCGATATCAAATACCTGCTGCTTGCGGGCTTGAAACAAAGCGTCGGCCTTTTGATGTTTGCCCATTCCCCACCGCGCCAACATTTGTTGAGCAAGCAAGCCTTCGAATTCGTTGCTCATTAAGTTTTTTTCCGCGATGCGAGCGGCGATTCCCAACAGCATGTCCGCCTGGTCGTACATCCCCTGCGTTAAACAAACGTCACCCAATTCTTTGAAGTAGGAAATTTCGTTTGGATTAGCCAAGATTGCATCAACAAGAGCGTTGGCGGTGACCGTGAACGAGGAGGATGTTTCCAATGCATACGCCGCCAATTGCGAAGCGGCCGCGGGGAATGATGGATCCAACTTCACCGCCTGTCGCAACTGCATCAGCGACGCATCACCATCGCCGCGACGACGAAGTAGAAGTGAGTAATCAAACGCAAGTCGGCTGGCCACCTGCGTTGAAATTTTAGAGACCGATGACGGCTGTAAGAAATGCTCGTACGCCGAAATGCGCTCATCGGCGGTCGTGCTGCGATTCACGACATCGTTCAAACGCGAAAGACGCATGACCAAATTGTTGGGCGACAATTTACAAAGTTGAATCACGGCTTCATTTGCCGCCACGGTTGCGGAAGGCATAGCCCCGTTGGTTGCGTTGGAAATCTCCAAAACACTCATCCAGCCTTCGGGGTCGTTGGGAGCCAATTCGGCGGCCATCCGAGCAATTTCCAAGGCTCCCGCATAATTCTCGGGAGTGGGCTCTTCGGGCTCGGAAATCATTTGCATTGAGGCGCGGCCCCAGGCCACGCTTAATCTTTGAAGCGCCTCGGCTTCAAGAGTTTTCTCTGCCGTTCCCGAAAGCGCGAAAGATAGGACCATGGTCGCGAATGACAGCATTATTTATTGAGTGTAACCTTCAACCCTGAACAGTTGTCCTAGCCCTGCGCAAACAGTTGAACAAATTTATAAATACACTTGAAATTGATATGAGATATTTCCAGCAATTCATCATTTTATTGGCGCTGATTGCCCCAATTCATTTTGCCTCGGCGCAAACTACGCCTGCGCCCACGCCGACAAAGCCTGCCGCGGCCGCAAAGTCGGAGGCAAAATCTCCGGCGCCAAATAAGGAGTTGGTGACCAGCACCAAGCCAATCGATGCGGTCGGTCAAAAACAAATCTCGGAATTTATCGCCAGCCGTTGCGGCATCATGTTGGATGGCGACCCAGTGCAGGTCAGACTTGCGGCAACCGAAATCCAGTCGGTGTTGCGCCAACCAACCGCGACCCCAATATTTCTAAGGGCTTGCGCGGACAGCCTGAAACCGTTTGTCACCAAAATAATCGCCACCAATGACGCGTTTCGAATCAACAACATGTTGCAAGTTGTCAGATGGACACGCAACGCGGAGGCTTTGGATGTCTTGATTCAACAGACAACTACAGAGACTCAAAAAAGCGAAACAATTCGCATTGGCTCAAGCCGCCTGATGCCGGGCTGTGTTGCAACCTCAAATCTCACCGCTCCACAAATCGACAGCGCGGCGAGGCGCATACGCGAGGCCGCTGAAAGTGAAACTCAATGGGTTGTGAGCGTGCATGAAATGCAGGCCTTGGCTTCGTTGGTCACTGTTGCGCAAGAGGCGAAACTGGTTGCACAACTTGACTTCGCGCGCTCGGAATTTTTGAAGGTGCTCACGGCAACCACGGCACAAGTGTCTAAGCCAGATGGGCATGAGCAAATCTTCGCTCTTCAACGGGGCTTGATCATTTTGCGCGACATGCTGCTGAAGACGCCCAAGGAAGAAATGGTGAAAATCTCCCCCGCAATTCGCTCAATCACGCAGGCAACCAAGTTGATTGCCAAGGAGAAAGCGCCCGCAGTTGAGGGCTTCAACCAATCCGCCGCCAATGCCGCAATTGTGGCGGGTGTCATCGACAATCTTGTTGGGATCCAGGAGATTGATCCCAAATCCAAGGGCGGTTGATTGCGTTCTTCGGGCATCATGCCCCGCGTGCGAATTCTTGCGCCATTTATTTTTCTAACGTCGCTGATTCTCATCAGCGTGTGGCTTGATCGACCCTATCCGCGCGCCGATGTGGTGTACGCCAACACCTCCGAAAATTTCACGCTTGATCCGCAACGCTTGAGTTACCAGCACGACGTGCGCACTTCGCGGAGTTTGTTTGAGGGCTTGGTGAATGTGAATGGCGAGCATGGAACGCCTGAGGCCGCCGTTGCCATGAGTTGGCAGCGCAGCGAAGATGGCCGCACTTGGACCTACCACTTGCGTGACGACGCTCGTTGGTCAAATGGCGCGCCAGTGACCAGCCACGATTTTATGTACGCATGGCGCCGCGCGATTTTGCCCGACCTTGCGGCGGATTACACCGGCTTCTTTTTATCCATCGAAGGCGCGAAAGATTTTTTTGAGTGGCGCGTGAAAGCGTTGGCGGAATTTGCGCTGAGCCCTGGCGGTGCGGACGCCGCGGGCAAACTTTGGAAAGAAACTGAATCTCGTTTCGCAACGCAAGTTGGTTTGTCCGCGCCGGATGATCACACGTTGGTGGTTAAGCTTGCGCGACCCGTCGCGTATTGGCTTGATTTATGCGCGTTTCCAGCCATGTTTCCCGTGTATCCACCATTGGTGGAAAGTTTCACGCGCATCAATCCGCGCACCGCGCAACTTGAACAAGATCCTGGATGGACCAAGGGCGGCGTGCTTGTGAGCAATGGTCCATATCAACTTGTGCAGTGGCGACCCAAGCGATCCATGCGCTTTGAAAAGAATCCGTATTACTGGAACGCCGCCAATGTTCCAAGCCAAACAATCGAAAGCATTCCGATTGAGGATCCCAACACCGCGGTGTTGGCGTTTGAGAATGGCGACATTGATTGGCTCACCGACACCATCGTTGAATATCGCGGAGATATGTTTGACGAGGCGAAGCGCGGCCAACGTGAAAATCTACATGTGCTTGACGCATTTGGAACCGATTTTTTCTCTTTCAATTGCCGGCCAAAACTTGCTGATGGCCGCACGAATCCTTTCGCCAATCCCGCCGTGCGCCGTGCCTTCACGCTTGCCGTGGACAAGACCACCATTGTCAACAACATCACGCGCTTGGATGAGACCGTGGCGACAACATTTATTCCACCTGATTCAATTCCCGACTATCAAGCTCCAGCCGGACTTGCGTTTGATCCCATCAAGGCGCGCGCCGAACTCGCGGACGCTGGCTGGAGAGATCGCGACAACGACGGCGTTGTGGAAAATGAAAGCGGCGAAAAGTTTCCAACTGTTGAAATCATGTATTCCGCGGCAAGCCCGCGCTACCGCGATATGGCCGGCGCATTGAGCGCAATGTGGAGCGAAACCTTGCATATTCAATCGGCGCCGCGCAGCCGAGATCCGCTTGGATTTAAAGACGCGCTGAAGCAAGGCGATTTCATGATCGCCCGCGGTGGTTGGTATGGCGACTACGGCGACCCCACCACGTGGCTTGATTTGTGCCGCACTGGGGACGGAAATAATGACCGCAAGTACGCCTGTCCGGAGTTTGACGCGTTGCTCGACAAGGCCGCCAATGAACTGGACCCCGCGCGTCGATTTCAAATTTTGCAAGACGCCGAACGCATCATCACCGAGCGCGATCTTCCAATGATTCCAATTTGCCACTATGTCACGGTGTACATGTATGAGCCCGCGCGATTGACTGGTCTCAGCCGCCACCCGCGGCTTGAGCAATATCTTGGCCGCTTGCAAATTAAAAAATAATCGGCGTCACGCTTGTTGAATGCGCGGGTCGATCCATGCGTACAACATGTCCACGACCAAATTCAACATCGCAACTAGAAGGCCGTACGCCAGCGTTATGCCCATGATCAGCGTGATGTCCTTGCCCAACACCGCGTCAACAAAGTGGCGACCCAAACCGGGAACCGCGAAAACTTTTTCCACCACAAATGAACCCGTGAGCGCAACCGCCGTGGCTGGACCAAGCCAACTTAGCACCGGAAGAAATGCGTTTTTCAACACGTGCCGCACCGCGACTTGTGGGCGGGATAAACCCTTGGCACGAGCGGTGCGCGAATATTCCGTGGTCATTTGCTCGATCATTCCAACGCGGACCAATCGCGCCACCGCAGCGGAAAATGGCAGCGAAAGCGCGATCGCGGGCAAAACAATATTTGATACGCGCCCCCATCCTCCTACTGGAAACCAGCCAAGTTTTGCGGCAAATACAAGCAGCAACAACGCGCCGATCACAAAACTTGGAACGCTCACGCCAACCATGGCAAAAATTTGTCCCGCCGCATCAACCACGCCGCGCGGCCTTAATCCGCTCAGAACTCCCGCGGTCAATCCGATCGCCAATGCCAACAACATGGCGGCGCAACCAAGGGTCACGCTCACTGGAAGCGCGTCGCGCAGAATTTCATTCACCGTCCAATCTGGCTGGCGCAAACTGGGACCAAGATCAAATGGCCGGGGCGAGTTTCCAAGCACCCAACTCACTCCACTGGCTTTGCCCAGGTACTCAAAATAAAATGCCACGGGGTCGTCCAAGTGATATTGCTTCTTCATGGCCTCCACAACTTCCGGTGGCGGTCGCCTGCCCTCTGGATTCTCAAGCGGGTTCCCTGGTATCAACCACGCTAATGCGAATGTGATGGTGTACATCGCCAAAAGCAACGGTGGAATCAAGGCGAGTCTGCGAAAGAATAAAGACAACATGGGTATCAAGATCCTAGTCGCAGGAACACTACACTGAACACCTTATGGCACCAGCGCAAACTGGAACAATTCTTCAACAATGCCGCGCGCTTTGCGTTGCGTGCTGTTGCTTTGTGTTTGCAACTGGCTGCAACACCATGAATGGTCCTACGGTCATTGAAATTGATTCCATTGATTATTCAAAGGCGTTTGAAGCGTGTATTGAGGCAAGTCGCAGCGCCGGCATGCCTCCGCAAGCCGCTGATCGAACCACGGGCATTATTGAAACCGAGCCGCGAACAATTGGTAGTTGGCTTGAACCATGGCGATTTGATTCCACCGGCGCCATGCAGAAAGCGGAAAACACCGCGCAGTTTCAACGGCGGCGCGTGCGATTTGTGTTCACGCCAAAAGATTGGCAGCCTGAATCCATTGAAGCAATCGCAACTATGACTGGCTCGGCGGCGCCCGGTTCCGCCGATGACTTGAAACGATTTGATTTGGAAAATTACAAAGGTCCCATTGAAATCCGAGCGCGAGTTTTTGTGGAGCGAAACTTCACCGATGGCATACGCATCAACACATGGAGCGCCACGCTAACAACCCAAACACAAACACCCAAGCCAGGTGTCACCGATGGCTCCACGCGCATGCAAACAACTTGGACGCCAGTTGGCCGCGACGAGGCCTCCGAACGCACCATCATGGCGGAGATTCAATCCATGCTGAACGAACCTTCTACTTCAAGCCAGACAACCGCCGTACCGTCATCATGAACGAGCGCTTCATGGCGGCATGCATGCCAATCGTCACGCCCACATAAAGCGCCACGCTTGCCATTGCTCCAAATATAAATGACGAGGTAAGAAGCGAGGCATTTTCCAGGCTGGCGGTGATTGAATCCGCGGGCATGACCGCGGCAAACACTAAATTCATCGGGCTAAATGACTGAATCGCCGGTCCAAGCACCGCGATATCTTTCCCCGCGGCCGCGCCACAAATTCCAATGGTGGCCGCAACCGCCACCACCACTCCAATGGCGCCGATGGTGCTTGCAATCACGCCTTTGGATTTAATGCTCCAACTTAATCCGGTCATCACCACAAATGAAACGAACGCCGTGAGCACAAACGGAAATACCACCGTCGATATGGGCAACACAACTGGAACATCCAATTTGCTGGTGCCCACAAGTTCCATCGTGGTCACGCCGCCGGCCCGCATGCCGTTGCTCAACACATACGCGGCGGCCAACAATAATGTGATCGATGGCACCGCGATCAAAGGCCACAAGACCGTGATCAAGCCGCGCAATTTTCCCGAGAGATATTCGCCTGGTTGAATTGGCGTGGTCAACAAAAGATCAAGCGATCCATCCTCGCGTTCGCGGCTGACCGCGGTCGCGCTAGCACCCGCCGCCAACAGCACTGCGATCACCACTTCGCTTATCACCACAGCCGCCAGAATCACTCGAAGCACCGGCGCGTTGAATGCGCCAGCGCGATGCGCGCCAACAAGGACCAACACCAACAGGCAACCACACACCAAATATCCCCAACGCATAAGCCTGGCCGCGGGTGTTGAAAGCCTGAGATTGACCTCCCACCAAGCGATTGGATTGCGCCAAACATGCCTTGGAACACGCTGATTTTTAGAATTTACATTGCGCACAAACCGCGTCCACCATTGATTGGAGCTCTCCACTCGGCTTCCAATCAAGCGCACCCGCAGCGCCGCGAATGTGGTCAATGCAAATGCAACGATGCATGCAAGATATGTTTGCGCACGAAGTGGATCGCCAAACCAAAGTTGCCGCAAGGCGCCGACATTGTCGGAAGTGAAATCGCGCGGTCGATATCGGTTGGTCAACAAGACGCTCTCAAGGGTGAGAAATGGATTCATTGGAGTCCACACTGTTGTCCATGATGCGTCCATGCCAACAGCGATGGGGGCGCGCGCCACGCGATCAAGCGCCATGGTTGCCGCCAAATAAATAACCACCACCACATAGAAAGTAAAAATACTGCGCTTGCCAGCGTTTCTAAAAACGCTCAGCGCTATGGCGATGGAACCCATCACCAACGCCACCAAAAATGAAACTTGCAGGCTTGCAATCACGCTTGCGCCACGCACGCCGCCAAAAATTTGCGTCATGATGAAAAGCGGAAAAGTGGACAGCAACAATGCCACCACAAAAAATAATCGACCAAATAAGTTGCCCAATATAATTTGCGCGCTCGACAAAGGCGTGGTCAATAAAATTTCCCATGTCTTGGGGTTGCTCTCCTGTGCGATCGCTCCTGCCATGAACACTGGAGTTAAAAGACAAATAGCCACCACTTGTCCAAAGCTCATCAACGTAAATGCGCTGGCGCCCCGCTGCGCCAAATCTTTCAAAGTGCCGCTGGAGGGTCCAAGCAGCGAGAAAAAAACCAACACCATCAATACCCCCAAATACACCGAGCGAATCAGCAAATGCCGCCCGCGAACGCTGCCCCCCTTCACAATACGTAGCGCGACCGCGTTGTTGGGGCCAAGGGCAAAGATCCAATTGAGAAACCGCGGCATGCGGGCAGTCTAAAGGCTACGCCCCTAAAGAACCTGTTGACCCTAAACACAATTCAAACCATAATCAAATTTCTTAAACCAATCGGACCGACACGATTGGATTCCAATTTTCACGGATCAAGCCTTGGAGGGCTTCCCCGATTTGCGTTACTTCACTTCAACTTCAGCTCGAATTTGAACTCGAGCCACTCAGCGGACACAAGTCCCTCCAATGCGGCGAGCATCGCACGCGTCGCCAATCCGATTTTATATAAAGGAGGCGCCATGCCTTCACCGATGACTTTCGCGCCGCAGCTTGCGGCGATTTCCGCCACTGATTCCGTTTTCACTTCATCTTCCATTATTTCAATTGCCATACTTGGCGTTTCTGGCGCGGTGGCTGTTTCCATGTGGGTGCTTGCCACGCGCAAGTTGCAACGCATGCGACGCGAAGGCGAGCAACTGATAGAGAAGGCCCGCATTGAGGGCACGGCTAAGGCAAGCGCTCTTGAACTTGAAGCCGAACGGCGCGTCGCCGACCGCCGTGCAACCGCCGACAAACAGATCGCTCAATCCTTGGCCGAGACCAAAGAGGCGCAAGAACGCGTGAGCCGACGTGAAATTTCGGTGGACAAACGTTCGGAGCAACTGGAGAACCGCGAGGGCGCGATAGAAAAACGCGCGCAATCCCTGCAGGAAAATGAGGCGAAGCAAAAGTTGTTGATTCAGGAAACCCAGGACATTCGCGAGCAAACTCGCCAACGCCTTGCCGAAGTAAGCGGCCTCACCCAAGAGCAGGCGCGCGAGCAATTCATGCAGGAAGTGCGCGATCACAGCCAGCGCGACGCGGCGCACTTGCAGCACAAGATCATCGAGGAGGCGGAACTGAAAGCCCGCGAGCGCGCACGTGAGATCACGCTGATGGCCATGCAACGCTACGGCGGCGAATCCGCAACGGATGCCACCGTGCGCTCCGTAAAGATTCCATCGGATGATCTCAAGGGCCGCATCATTGGCCGTGAGGGCCGCAACATTCGCACCTTCGAGCGCGCCACCGGCGTGGATGTTCTTATTGATGACACGCCGGGCGTGATCGCCATTAGTTGCTTTGACCGCGTACGCCAAGCCGTGGCCGTTGAAGCGCTGCAGCGACTTGTGGCCGATGGCCGCGTGCATCCGGCGCGCATTGAAGAAGTTGTGGAGCAATCGCGCCAAGAAATCCACGAGCGCATGATGAAAGCCGGCAACGAGGCCGCGGTGGAGGCTGGGGTACCCGGCCTGCATGTCAAGATTATTGAAATGATGGGGCGGCTTCACTATCGCACCAGCTATGGCCAAAATGTTTTGCGCCACTCCATTGAGGTTGCGTTCCTCAGCCAACTCATCGCGGATCAACTTGGACTTGATGGCACGGTGGCGCGTCGCGCAGGTTTCTTGCATGACATTGGCAAAGCCATGGACCATGAAATTGAAGGCGGACACCCGGCGATTGGTATGGATTTTGCCAAGCGCCACAACGAAAAAAGCGAAGCCGTGCTCAACGCCATCGGCGGCCATCACAACGATATTCCAACCACAACTCCGTACACGCCAATCGTCACCACGGCCGACGCGCTGAGTGGCGCGCGTCCTGGCGCCAGGCGCGAAAGCATGGAGCACTACATCAAGCGCCTTGAGCAACTCGAGGAGATCGCGTACAAACAGCAAGGTGTTTCGGAGGCCTACGCCATTCAGGCTGGCCGCGAAGTGCGCGTGATTGTGAACGCCAAGCAAGCCGATGACGCGCGCTGCTTCATCATCGCGCAGGAAATCGCCAAGCAGGTCGAGGCCGAAATGACTTTCCCCGGCGAGATCAAGGTCACGGTTCTACGCGAGCATCGCGCCGATGCGATCGCGCACTAGATCCACAAGCCCAGCAACATGATGGCGATCACCATAAGCGCGATCCACACATGAAGCCAATTGCGTTGCAGCACAAATCCAAATCCCACCACAAAGGTGCGCAGAAATGGCATGGCGATGCCGCACACTATTCCAAACATCATCAATGCAGACGCATCGCCTACGCCGATGGCACTGGTGAAATCCGAAAGTGAATGCCAAGTGAATACCGCGCCGCGAATTTGATCGTGCGACAATCCGCGCGACCACGCCAACCCTTGCCCAACACAGATCAAAGTGATGGATGTGATGGCGATGGTCCATAGTAAAAAACGCTGAATTCGGCGCAAATTCAGCTGTAATTGACGAGATCGCAAATACTCAGCCTCATCCAACAAGTTGTGGAATTGCTGGGTCATTTCAATAAATCCTTGCCGCCCTTAAACAACATTTGTAGGCCAATAAATAAAATCACCACAAGAAAAATTTTCTTCAATAGGGACACATGAATTTTTGGGACAAGCCATGAACCAAACATCGCGCCTGGAACAATTCCAATGAGCACGGGTCCGGCGATCGTTGGGTCCACCATTCCGTCGCGCAGATACACCATCACGCCAGAGGCCGCGGTGATGCCAATCATGAAATTGCTGGTGATTGTGCTCACGCGAAACGGCATGCGCATGCAACTGTCCATGGCCAATACTTTGTAGGCGCCCGAACCGATGCCCAACATGCCGCTCAACAAACCAGCGATCGCCATCACGCCAAGACCCAGTGGAACTTTTTGTACGTGGTACACGTTCAGACCATCTTTGGTTTCCTCAACGCCATCCAGTTGCAGCACGCGCCCCCACCATGATTGCGGCAACACTGTCTCGGCGTCAATCACTCCACGCCAAGACAACGCCGCGGTGAGAAGTAAACTTAATCCAAACAACATGGTCAACAAATCTCCCGGCGCGATTGTGGCCAGCATGGCGCCAGCGATCGCACCCAAACCCGCGGCGACCTCCAGCGTTACCCCCACTCGATAATTGCTCATGGAATCGCGGCCGCGAATAAGCGCCGCGGCCCCACTGGTGGTGACCACCGCCACCAAGCTCGCGGCAATGGCGCTCTTTACATCAACGCCCAGAACAGAAACCAAAACTGGAATCAAGATCACGCCGCCGCCAAGACCAAGCATGGCTCCAAAGCAGCCACTTAAAATGCTGACCGCGATAATGATCAGGTCAAACAGAACTGGATCGGTTGCCTGCACGATTGATGTTGTATCAAATATCGCCGAGGATATTTACGCCGGCATGAAATTTTTAAACGTGGCAAATATGTTGGCGTGCGTTGTTGCTCCGCCCAGAAAATCCTTGTGTCACGCGGGTACACTTTTCACATGATCCAATTCATCATCACCGCATGTCTTTGTGCTAACGCCCCCATTGCCATTGCAACACCCGCATCAGCCACTCCGTTACCCGTACCAGTGAACGGCGTCAGCCTGACTGTGTATTCAAGCGCCGACGCGGCAAGCTTTGATCCGCAAACTTGGATCGCGCAGCAACGCCAAGGGAACGACCCAACCGCTGCCTATCAAGTGCCCGGCTTTGGCGTAATCCGAGAGATTCGCGGCGTGGACATGCCGCAAGGCGCTGGCTCGTTGGCCTTCACCGACGTGGCGGCCTTTATTGATCCAACCACCGTGGCCTTTGAAGACTTGACCGACCCAACCACCGTGGTCACCAACCAACGATTTGAATTTGATCTTGTAAGTCCACAAAAACTACTGGAAAAATATGTCGATCAAAAGATTTCCGCCATGGTGGACATGAACACCGCGCCCATGCGCGTGGATGGAACGCTTCTTGCGGCACGCAACGGGCAACTTGTTGTGCAAGGCGCCGATGGCGGCGTTCAAATTGTGAATCAATCAAACACTACATTGACCCTTGGTGCGCTGCCAGGCGGATTGCGCACACGTCCAACTTTATTGTGGGATGTGATCTCCGCAAAGTCTGGCGCGCATCAAGTGCGAACCAGCTACCAAACTTCCGGCATCACTTGGCGCGCGGATTACAACTTAATCCTTGACCCCACCGACACCAAGGCAGACATGACCGCGTGGGTTTCCATGCTGAACGTGTCGGGCCGCAGTTACGAGAACGCGCAATTAAAATTAATCGCGGGCGATGTGCAACGCGCGCAAAGCAACAACAATCGTGGACGTGGCGCACCGATGATGATGAAAGCCATGGCGGATGGCGCTGCCGAGGGCTTCCAAGAAAAAGCGTTCTTTGAATTCCATCTTTACACGCTGCCACGCCCCGCCAACATTCCAGAAAATTCAAGCGAGCAGATCGCGCTGTTTCCAACCGCGCGCAACATTCCCGTGGAAAAACTTTTGGTGTACGAAGGCTCGGACATCAATGGGTTTGGTGGCGGCATGATTGACCAGCCGGAATTTGGCGCCATGGGAAAAACCAAAGTGGATGTGTTTGTTCGCTTCAAGAACGAAGCCGCGGCCAACTTGGGAATGCCACTTCCAGCGGGCAAATTGCGTGTTTCCAAACGCGACGACGCGGACGGCTCGCTTGAATTTATCGGCGAGGATTTGATCGGCCATACGCCGAAAGATGAGAAAGTTCTGGTGCGCCTTGGCTCCGCCTTTGATGTTGTGGGCGCCCGCACGCAAACCGATTTCAAATCCGACCGCGGCCGTCGCGAAATGACTGAGTCATTCAAGATTGAAATTCGCAACCGCAAGGACAAGCCAATCACCGTGCTGGTGCGCGAGCCTTTGTATCGCTGGAGCAATTGGGAAATCACAACCACCAGTCAGCCGTTTGAAAAGAAGAACTCGACCACCATTGAATACACCCTTGATGTGCCAGCCAACTCCGAAAAGCTGATCACCTACTCCGTGCGATATCGCTGGTGATGCAAACCCTCACAGAAATCAAAGCCATTCTTGCCTCGCGCGGCTTGCGTCCCAAGCACCGCTTTGGGCAAAACTTCCTGCATGATCACAACGTGCTTCGCGCGCTTATGAAAGCCGCGGACATTCGCGATGGCGAAGTGATTTTGGAAGTCGGTCCGGGCACTGGCGCCCTCACGGATCTTTTGGTGCAAGCCAACGCGCAAGTGATCGCTTGCGAAATGGACCGCGATTTAGCGGCGTTCAACCGCGAGCGCTTTGGCCAGCGCATCACGTTGATCGAAGGCGATTGCCTTGCCACCAAACATTCACTCAACCCACTGATCACAGCCGCCATTAACAACCGGCCATTTCGCATGATCGCAAATCTGCCGTATCAAGCGGCCACTCCGCTAATCGCCATTTTGCTCAATGACTTTCCAAATTGCATGGGCATGCATGTCACTATTCAGCGCGAAGTTGCGCAGCGACTGAACGCCGCGCCCGACACCAGTGAAATGGGCTTGCTCAGCGTGATGGCGCAATTTTACGCGCGCATAAACATGGTCGCTGAAATTCGACCAGGAAGTTTTTGGCCAGAGCCGGAAGTCACCAGTTCTATTATTGAGCTTGCGCCGCATCAACCGCGTCCCGCGCTGCCCGAGCACCTTCATGCGCTGTTGGAGTGCGCCTTTCAACACCGCCGCAAGCAGTTGGGTTCCAGCCTTGCGACGCATTTTAAATTGCCGCCAGACTTTGACCGCACGCGTCGCCCTGAAACGCTTTCATTGCAAGAGTGGATCAGCTTGGCCAACTTTCAAATCGCCAGCGAGTGATTGAAGAATTACATCAGCAGGGATACGCCGCCCAATCCCAGCTCTGATTTATTGCGCGGGATCCGGTCCGTTTTTGTATTTCATGCGAATCATATTGCCTGGCGCAACATGCTCAACCTCGCTCATGTACGCGCGCATCAACATCAAGCCGCGACCTGATGGAATTTCTAAATTTTCAGCCGCGGTGGGATCGGGCACGCCCGCGGGATCAAATCCAACGCCTTCATCTTGGATTTGAAACTCAGCGCTTTCGTGGTCAATTTTGCAATGAAACTGAACCACCTTGCCTGGCTCACTGCGGTTGCCGTGGCGAAATGCGTTCACGATCGACTCTTCCAAACACAAGCGAATCGCGAACTGCGCGAAATCCGTGTAGCCATTCTGAATCAAAGCCAATGCAACGCCCTCTTGCACCTTCTGCAGATCAGTGCGAAGGTCCGTGAGCGTTTTATTTTGAATGTATGGTTCGCTTCTCAACTGGATTGATCCACGAGATGCAGAATGCGATCACTTAAAATTTTTCATGGCGGATTCCGAAGTGTCCGCAATTTGAAACATTTTATTCAACTTGGTGATCTTGAATATTTCAAAGATGGGCTTGGAGATATCGCTCAAGTAAAGCTGACCGTTCTTCACGCGCACGCGATTGTGGCAAGTGATCAGCACGCCAAGCGCGGCCGATGACAAATGGTCCACTCCATTGAATGAAATCAACACCTTTGGCTGGGCAGCACCATCAATCACCGCGACAATTTCCTTGCCAATCTGATGGATCACAACTTCATCAATGATACTTTTCTGCATGAACGTGATTTTTTTCACGCCAGCTTCATCTGAAATATTAAGGACGTTTGTTGGGTTGCTCATGATGACTCCGTTTGTAAGAAAGACCTGAGAGACGCGGTGGATTCAAATCCGATCACATACCCGCGTCGCCATTGGCTCCATTTAATTGATTGCGCAGACCTGGAAAGAGAACGTCTTCGGTTTCTTGTTGAATCAAAATTTCTGGCCGAAGCATCATCAACAAAGTTTGTTCCGTCTTGTTGTTGATTCGATTGGTGAAGAAACGATTCACAACAGGAATCTTGCTCAACACAGGAACGCCAACTTCCACTTCGTAGTCACTGGTCAGACGCTGTCCGCCAAGCACTCCTGTTCCTTTGTCTGGAACAGTGATCGTGGTTCCAATTGAAGTATTCAAATACTTTGGCGTTTGGAATGTATTGGTGGATGTTGTACCGATTGGAATTTGACTTCCACCCGCAACTGATTGCTGGAATTGAACCGTGTCAAATGTGACTGGTCCTTGCAGGGAAAAGTTCACGTTCAAAGTGACATACCTGCGATCCGCGCTGATCACGCCTTGCAAACCAAGCGCAAAACCCTCGGAGATCGTGCTGATAATTGGGGTTCCAGTAACGCCCTGAGTTTGGGGTTGCGTGTAACCAGAAACATACGAGGTGGTGTTCTGTACTGTGATGAACGAGATCTGACCATTCTGCATGGTCAATCTTGGCGATGTCAGAAGAACATTTCGCTGATCCGCTTGTGTCGCGCGGACCAACAAATCCACCTGAACATCGTCCAAGAACGTCATGCCAACAGTCATGGCTGGATTCAGCAACGCTGTCGCGCCGAACGCGCCCTTGATACCAGCGGCACCAAGTGCGTTCACAAGCGGCAAGCCTTCTTGCTGAACGTTGACCGCGGACAATCCGTTGCTGACGGAACCGTTGGCATATGTTTCGCCATTTTTCACCACTCCAACTGGCGTACCAACTGGCTGAGTGAGATATTGAATTTGACCTGGCGTAGTCGAAGGCAAACCAATTGCCTGCCCTGTAGCAACGGCATTTGCTGGAGCGACATTGTTGCCCGATGCACCACCCACGCCGGCGAATACAACTGGGTTCTTCATCATGCCAGTCTTGGGATCGCTCGCCGCAGTCTGGGAGTTATTTTGAAAGAAGAAATCACGCAAATTAAAGTTGGGATCCGCAGCTCTAGCATTTTCATATTGAGCGTTGTTGGTGTTGAAATAAATGTCAAAGTCCAAACCAATTTGCTCAAACCAATCACTATCAATCTTCAATACTCGAACTTCAATGTTGATTTGCAAAGCAAGATCCGCGCGAATTTGCTGCAATAAATCAGCAATGTTTCTGTGCGTGTCTGGTCGAGCCGTAATGATCAACTTGGTGTCGAAGGGCTCCATGCTGGCACCCAAATTCCACGCGTCAGGATCCACGGTTTTCTGAATGAGATCTTTAATAAATTGAACGCGTCCTACGGATCCATCGGCAGTGATAAATGGGGTCAATGGGAAAGTTCCACCGCCGCCACCACCGCCACCACCGCCACCACCGCCACTACCGCCGCCGCTACCACCACCACCGCCGCCGCCACCACCGCCGCCACCGCCACCGCCGCCGCCACCACCACCGCCACCACCGTTATTGGTTTGAAGTATTGGAAGCGTAACGGCATCTGGGTACTTAAACACCAAATCAGTGAGGTCATACACACGTGGGCGCTTGGCTTCTGGAAGAGCCTGAAGAGCCGTGAACGTGGTTACTGCAACTTGTCCATTCATGATTTCAGAAACAGCTCGTCCGCTATCCGAACTTGGATTACCAACTTGCTCCAAGATACGACCAAGCATGACGCGCGCGCTCACGGTCGCTTTTTCCAACAGAATGCCTTCGGTTTCTTGGGTGATGTCAATTTCGCCCAGAGCTTTCCAATTCACGTACATCGGAATCTTGGTGATCTGTTGCCAGAACGCAAGAATCTCGCTCAATTTCTGATTTGAGGTTGTCTCAGGAAATGGAAACTGCTGATCAAACTGCTTTGCGATGCTGGCATCTTCAGGCGTTCTTGCCCAACCAGCCGGCGCGAATTTTTCGTTATCCAAAGACAATCTCGGCCAATCTTCTGGATAAGTAATCATTGCATTGGTGCTCTTTGGGCCATCTCCCGCAAGATTGATCTTGGGTGGAATTGTGGCCTGCATGTCTTGCAACTGCATTTGACCAAACGCCGCATTGCGTTGACGCTGCGCATCGGACCATTGTCGATACATCTTTGTGCTTTCAAGCACGTCGCGCAGAGCGAGCGCCGCGGGATTGGTTGGATCCATGAACAAGATCTGATCAATCACTTGCAACGCTTCGTCGTACTTCAATTCCATCTGCAACTGGCGAACCCGCATCAACATTTCACTGATCGTTGCAAGTCGTTTTTGTTGCGCCATGCGTTGCGCGTCGCTTGAGGACTTCTGCGCGTCGGCACGTTGCTTGGATTGGTCAAGCGCTTGCCCCACAATCCGCGATTCATTGATCTGATCGATCAGCGCGCTCACACGGGCGTTCATTGAATCAAATTCACTCGCAGGAATGATGGACTGATCACGATCCAATAATTGCTTGGCGGTGCTCGCATCCATATTTGCGCCGGCATAATCACCACGATTCAATTTCTCATTGGCGCTGAAAAAACTATTTTCAAAATTAACGCGAAGGCTTTCGCGCCGCACCGTCATCTCATCGCCAACTTTGTCCAACAAACTTCCGCTGCCTTGATCCAATTGGGTTTGAGCCGTTTGCAAGCCTTTTCTAGCTTCTGCATTTGCGGGATTCGCGTTTAAAACAGTGGTCCACGCATCAATTGCGGTTCTCCATTGCGAGGCAGCCATGGCCGCACGTGCCTCGGTGAGTGCTTGCTCAGGATCCGAACCGCCGGCGAGCGAAGGCGGAGTCGCAGGCTGACTTGGCGTTGAGTTTAAAAGATCATCTTGAGAATTGTTTGGAGTGCCGGTTGGATCTGGCTCGGTTGGAATTGGGTCTGTCGCGGGCTCGGAGCTTGGCGCGGGCTCTGCTGCTGGCGCTGGCTCAGAAGTCCCACTTTTTACCGGAGCAGTTGGATTTCGCGGGGTCTCTGTTGGTGGCGGCTCAATCGGATCGTCTTGCGCGGCGGCGACCTGATTTACGCCGTTAGTGAGCAATGGAAGCGCAGGGGCCCAAGCCAGCAGTGCGGCTCCCGCGAATAGATAGAAATTCATTGCGCGGAAATATTTGGATTCCGTAATTGGTCGAGACATCTTGTAGGGCTCCGAGCGTTCATGCTCGCTAGTTCTTGATATAGGTGTGTGGAGAAAGAAATTAGAGGGTCGTAAAAAATCGTTTCGGAGAACCCAACCACACGGTTCCTTACAAGTAGAAGAAGTTACCTGCCGCCCCAAAAACCCGCAACACAGGTGGCAACCATATGGGGTCGGTTTAAATTGTGGATAAACGCCCCCGTTTGATTACGCGTCCGCATCGCTACACTCGCATTTATGGCGCAAGAACCCCATCAAACTGCTCGCCTGGCATTGGAAGATGGAACAGTCTTTCACGGCAGTGGGTTTGGTGCTTGTTCGCCCTCAAATGTGGCCCTTGGCGAGGTGGTTTTCACAACCGCGATGTGTGGTTATCAAGAAGCCCTGAGCGACCCAAGTTTTTCGGGGCAAATTCTAGTCATGACTCCAACGGAAATTGGCAACTACGGCGTCAATGAGGAGGATGTTGAAAGCGGCAAGCCGCAAGTCGCTGGGCTTGTCATTCGCGAACTTTCTGGGAGACATTCCAATTACCGCGCCACGCAAAATTTAAGCGAGTGGCTTGCGGCGCACGGCGTGCCTGGGATTTTTGGAATTGACACACGCGCGCTTGTTCGCAAGTTGCGCACCCAAGGCGCGCTGCGCGGCGTGATCAGTGGCGATTCGAAATTGAGTGATGAGCAGCTTGTGGCCAAGGCAAAATCAATTCCTTCAATGGCTGGACAAAATTTGGCGGCGTGCGTGAGTCCCAAGTCGCAAGGCACATGGACACAAACTCTTGGCGCATGGGCCGACGCCAGTGATGATGGAAAATCTAGTGGCGCGAAAAAATTCAAAGTGGCGGCGTTGGATTGTGGCGCCAAGCGGAATATTTATCGACATCTTGCGCAGCGTGGTTGCGAAGTGCTCACGTTGCCGCACAACGCAAGCGCGGCCGACATTCGCGCGCTGAAACCTGACGGACTTTTCATTTCAAACGGTCCAGGCGACCCCGCCGCCGTCGCGGCCACCGTGGCCACTTTGCGTGAAATTGCGGGAGAAATACCCACATTTGGCATTTGCCTTGGACATCAATTGTTGGCGTTAAGTTTGGGCGCGACAACTTGGAAACTCAAGTTTGGCCATCGCGGCGCGAATCAACCGGTGCGAAATATATTGACGGGCCGCGTGGAAATCACAAGTCAAAATCATGGATTCTGCGTTGATGAAGATTCACTGCGCGCGGCTGGCGGCGAGCCCACGCACATTCATTTAAACGACGCAACGTTGGCGGGATTTCGCCACACGACCAAACCTATTTTCTGTGTGCAGTACCACCCAGAGGCCAGTCCTGGTCCGCATGAATCCGCATATCTCTTTGATTGCTTCATTGACATCATGCGCACGCGCGCGCCAGTGACAGCGCAACAAATGGAAACGCACCAATCGGCGTCCGCTCGCGTTGCCGCGGCGGCTACGGCGTAAGCGGCGCAACATGCGCGGCCTTTACGACGAACCTGTTTGCAAACACATCCTTGTCGCCGTGGAGCGCGGGGTGGATCGCTATCCCGATGGCTTGACCTACGGCGTACCACGTTCGCTTATCCATGTTGGCGTTGGTCATCGGGTGAAAGTTCCACTGGGCCGTGGCGACTCGTCCACATTCGGCTGGGTGGTGAAAGAAATTCCGCCAGAGCAAGCCGCTTCGATTGCCCCCGAGCGCATGAAATCCATTATTTCCATAGAGGACACCGCCCCGCTTCCCACGCAAATTGTTGAATTAGCCCGCTGGATAAGCGTGTATTACTGCTGTCCACTAGGGGTTGCTCTTGCGGGAGTGCTGCCGGCGGCGGTGAAAAATGCCATTGGTCGGGTGGAAACCACTTGGATTGATCAGACTGATTTAGGCGTAGCCGCGCTCACTACGCCTAGCGGCGGTGCAAAGCGGAACAAAAATTTCAACGCGCCTTCGAACGAAGGAGACGCGGCTAGAAAAATTTCATCCGCCCCGCCAAAACCAATTCGACTTTCCGTGGCGCACAAAAGAATTTTGCAAGTATTGCGCGACACGCCACCGGAACTTCGCCCGATTGAGTCGCGTGAACTTTTAAACAAGGCCGCCGTGGCAACGCGCGCTCCGTTAACGGTGCTTATGAAGGTCGGCTTTGTTAGCGCAACGAAACGTTCCGGCGTGGAGGCCGCCGCGCTCACTCCGGAAAACGCGCCACGCGATTTTTCCAAAGACCGCCCCGCTTTAACAGCGTCGCAAAGCGCGGCGGTGAATTCCATTCACGCCACAAGCAACTCTGGTTTTTCACAGCATCTTTTATTCGGCGTCACGGGCAGTGGAAAAACGGAGGTGTATTTACAACTGATAGAATTGTGCAGAAACACGGGCAAAACTGCTATTTTGCTGGTGCCGGAAATTTCGCTCACTCCGCAAACCACGGCGCGCGTGTTGCGCAGGTTTCCAAACGACCGCGTCGCCATTTTGCATTCGGGTCTCACGGCGGCCCAGCGCAATCAACAATGGACCATGGTGGCCAGCGGTGAGGCAAAAATAATTGTCGGTGCGCGCAGCGCCATCTTCGCGCCAGTGCCAGATGGTGAGCTTGGTTTAATCATGGTCGACGAGGAGCATGATTCGTCTGGTTACAAACAAGATCAAGCGCCGCGCTACCACGGACGCGATGTGGCTATTCGCCGCGCGCAAATGTCGGCGTGTCCAGTGGTGCTTGGCAGCGCAACACCAAGTTTGGAAAGTTGGTGGAACGCCACCGAGCGCGGCATCAGCACGCTGCACCGCCTGCCAGAACGCGCGCCTGGCTTGGTCACACCAACCGTGGAAATCATTGATTTTTCCCAAGATATGAAGCACTTTCGCGACAAGCGTGTGCACTTGCTTGGGGCACGATTGGCGGATCGCTTGGCGTATGTGATTGAGAATGGCGGACAAGCGTTGATGCTTCTGAATCGCCGCGGATACGCCAATTGGATTTCATGCGCAGCTCGTTGCGGTTGGATGATGCGCTGTCAACATTGCGATACGGGAATGATTTGCCACGCTGGGCCGCGTTCACGATTTGTGCGTTGCCATCATTGCCTAACCGAACAACTTCTTCCCCAAACTTGTCCGTCATGCAAAATGGGAGTGACCGTATTTGGTTTAGGAACGCAACGCGTGGAGGAGGAACTGGCGCATGTGCACCCCGCGCTTGCGAAATCCGGCGCGGTATTGCGAGTGGATGGCGACACCATGCAGAACAGCCACGACATTTATCAAGCGCTCGCGCGCTTTGCCTCTGGCGAAGCCAAGGTTCTGGTTGGCACGCAAATCATCGCAAAAGGCCTTGATTATCCCAATGTTCGACTGGTTGGCGTGGTCAACGCCGACACGGCGATCAACTTGCCGGACTTCCGCGCGGCGGAACGAACCTTTCAGCTTGTCAGCCAAGTGGCGGGCCGTTGTGGTCGTGGTGCTGGCGTGGCGCAGGCGATCGTGCAAACATTTCAACCCGACGCGCTTCCCATTCGCTTGGCGGCGTCCCACCAATTTGAGGAGTTCGCTAAGCAAGAACTTGCTTCGCGCAAACAATTCAACTTGCCTCCTTATCGGCGCATGGCGCGCATTGTTGTGCGACATGAAACTCTTGCAACCGCACAAAATATTGTTTCCGAAATTCGCCGCGCACTTGAAAAATTGCCGGAGGCCGCGGGGTCGGATTTTCGTGGACCCTTGCCCTGCCCTATCGCGCGCATTGCCGATCGCTTTCGAATTCAACTTGAAATTCTGGCAACTGACGCCAACGCATTGCAACGCCTCATCGCCGCGGCTCGAAATCGGGCCATCTTTCCAAGCGGCGAACTCTGCGCCGTGGATATTGATCCAGTCGCGTTGCTCTAAAACCAACCGCTCTTACGCTCGCTTTCATGGGCAAATATCCCTAGAATGGCTCTGTTTCACGGGCATTGCGTCAATTCGTTTTTCACACGTTTGCCGCGCCATAAAAGCACTATCTTTGAAAGCGACATTTGGAGCATTATTCAGTGAGCAACACTCCCTCTTCCAATCCTTCCCCTTCGCCTCAATCCGCCGCAGCATCGGTGAATGGTCTCGACCCAGCGTTGCTTGAGGCGCTCTACGCCGATTGGCAGCGCGACCCAACAAGCGTGAACCAAGAGTGGCGCAGTTTTTTTCAAGGCTTTGAACTTGGGTTTGAACGCTCGCCAAATCCTGCCGCCGAAACCGCTTCGACCGTAAACGAAAAATCATCTGCGCCTGCCGCCGCACCAACCACCACCACAAATTCGCGCGGCTCGCAAAGCAAAGTCGACGGCCTCATTGAGGCCTATCGAACACTTGGACATTTGGCGGCGGCTCTTGATCCCCTAGGCGTGGAGCGTCCATTTCCAGAAGAACTTCAAATTGAATCGTTCGGTCTCACCGACAATGATTTGGCCGCCTCGTTTGATCCAGGAACGCTGCCACTTGCAAATCCAAGTTCACTCACTGAAATTATCAATCTGCTGGAGGAAACATATTGCCGACATGTTGGTGTTGAGTATCAACATATTCAAGATCGACAGAAGCGACGTTGGTTGCAGCAACGCATGGAAAGCGTGCGCAATCAGCCAAAATTTGATGTTTCTGTGCGCAAGCGATTGTTGGAGCGATTGGTCGCGGCGGAAGGCTTTGAATCATTCCTAGAGAAGCGTTTCATCGGCAAGAAGCGATTTGGTCTAGAAGGTGGCGAAAGTCTTATTCCGCTGCTCGACTCCATCATCGACCAAGGCCCCGCGCTTGGCGTGCGCGAGTTTGCATTTGGCATGGCGCACCGCGGTCGCTTGAATGTGCTCAACAATATTTTAGAAAAACGCTTTGATCAAATCTTCACCGAGTTTGATGAAGCATGGACTGAGGACTTTCTCTCCGGTGGCGGCGATGTGAAATATCATCAAGGCTATTCAAGCGATGTGAAGACCACGAGTGGTCAACCGCTGCACATCACACTGGCCGCAAACCCAAGCCATTTGGAATTTGTTTCCAGCGTGGTCCTTGGTCGCTGCCGCGCCAAGCAACGACTTGCCAACGACACAGAGCGCCGCAAAAGCGTTGTGCCAATTCTTATTCACGGTGACGCCGCTCTTCCAGGCCAAGGCGTTGTCGCTGAATGTTTCAATATGATGCTGCTGCCTGGATTCACGGTGGGCGGCGCCATCCATGTGGTCATCAACAATCAAGTGGGTTTCACCACGGATTCCAAGGATTTGTTCAGCGGCCGTTACTGCACCGACATCGCCAAAATGGCCAATGCGCCCATCTTTCATGTGAATGGCCAAGACCCGGAAGCCTGCGCTTGGGCCGCTCGACTTGCCATTGAATGGCGTCAATCTTTTGGAACCGACATCCTGGTGGACATGTGGTGCTATCGAAAGAATGGCCACAACGAAACCGACGAGCCATCATTCACGCAACCGCTGATGTACCAATTGGTGCGCAAGCAAGTCACCGCCATGACTCACTACGCGAACCGCTTGCAACAAGAGGGAGTGATTACCGCCGATGAGGTCGAAAACCTCAAGAGCGATTTGTTCGCGCGCATGGATGAGGCGCAGACCCGCACCAAGAAGACACCGGTCGTTCCTGGCAAGAAACCATTCGACCATATTTGGGCCGGTCTCACAGAGGCCTACTCCGACGCGCCGATTGAAACCGGCGTGAAAGAAAGTCGTCTGAAAGAAGTGGCGACCGCGCTTGCAAACGTTCCCCAAGGATTTGTCGCGCACAAAAATGTTACGCGCCTTCTGGAAATCCGCGGCAAACTTGGCGGCGATGTTGGCGTGGATTGGGGACTTGCGGAAATGTTGGCGTACGGAACCCTGCTGCTTGAAGGTCACCCCATTCGACTCACGGGCCAAGATGTGGAGCGCGGAACATTCAGCCACCGCCATGCGGTTGTGGTGGACCAAGAAACAGGCGCGCCTCACATTGCGCTGAATGAACTTGGCGCGAATCAGGCCAAATTCTGCGTGCACAATTCGCCACTCACCGAGCAAGCAGTGGTTGGTTACGAGTACGGCTACTCGCTCACCGATCCGCGCATGTTGATTTTGTGGGAGGCGCAGTTCGGCGACTTCTGCAACGGAGCGCAGATCATCATCGATCAATTCATCGCTAGCGCCGAAACAAAGTGGCAACGATCAAGCGGACTTGTTCTTCTGTTGCCTCACGGATACGAAGGCCAAGGACCAGAGCACAGTTCATCGCGTGTGGAGCGCTTCCTGCAATTGTGCGCCGCCAACAATATGGTTGTGTGCCAGCCGTCCACCACGGCGCAAATATTCCACTTACTGCGTCGGCAAATGAAAGTGAAGTTCCGCAAGCCATTGATCGTGCTCACGCCAAAAAGTATGCTTCGATTGGCAGCAGCTTCAAGCGCCCCGGTTGAATTCACAAAGGGAGCGTGGCAACGCACAATGTCCGACACCGCGCCGGAGGCGGCGACCAACGCGCAGCGATTGCTGTTCTGCAGCGGAAAGATTTACCACGAACTTGTGGCGCAACGCGCCAAGAGCAAGGCTGGCAACATTGCCATTGTGCGCGTTGAACAATTGCATCCGTTTCCTGCCGATGAAATCAAAAATCATTTGGAGCAGCACCCCAAAGCCGACGTGTTCTGGGTTCAAGACGAGCCGCGCAATATGGGCGCTTGGAGATTTGTGCAGAGCCGCATGATCGATCTCTTCGCGGATCGACCTGTGAAATATATTGGCCGACCCGATGGCGCCAGCCCCGCGGTTGGAAGTTTAAAAATGCACGGACACCAACAAGAAGCCATTCTTGCCGAAGCGGTTGGCGCAATTCCTATCACCGACGGCGCCGCCAAAAACGACAAGAGCGACAAAGAATCAACTGACAAGTCGCCCGCGGGCACAAAGCACTGACCACTTCCTAAACACTCAAGCATGGAGCCACTGGAATGATTGACATTGTGATACCGAGTCCTGGAGAAAGCATCACCGAAGTTCGTCTTGGCGCGTGGAAACGCGGCGATGGCGAGTGGGTTGAAAAAGACGATGTCATTACGGAAATTGAAAGCGACAAGGCCACGCTGGACATTTTGGCCACGGCTTCCGGCGTGTTGAAAGTTTCAGCGCAAACTGGCGATGACCTGAAAGTTGGCGCAGTTGTGGCGCGAATTGACGAGAAGGCCACGCGCCCCGCCGGTGCAAGCGCAAAGCCCACAAGCAACGCTGCCCAGCCCGCGGCGATCCAAGCCACCAAAGAAAATGCGCACGCACAAAAGGAACTTTCTGGCTCCGCCGTTGTTGAACCCAAAGTCACCAGCGTGGCACGCAAGATGGCCGTGGACAAAGGCGTTGATCTTGGAAAAGTAGAAGGCTCTGGTCCAGGTGGACGCATCACTAAAACAGATGTCGAACACGCGCAGACAGCGCCCGCACCAAGTGCCGCGCCAACTGCGCCGCAACTTGGCGCTGGCGCCGCAAAAATTTCTTCCATGCCCATGGCTAACAGCGCGCGTGGAATTCGCCGTGAGCGCATGACAAAATTGCGTCAGCGTATTGCCGAGCGTTTGGTCAGCGCCAAAAATACCGCCGCCATGTTGACCACTTTCAACGAGGCCGACATGAGCCAAGTCATGCGCCTGCGCTCCGAACACAAGGAGGCCTTTGAAAAACGCCACGGCACAAGCCTGGGCTTCATGGGTTTCTTCGTGAAGGCCGTGGTTGGCGCGCTGGAAAAATATCCGCGCCTCAACGCCTTCATCATTGGTGACGAGGTTGAGTATCACGACTTCATCGATGTCTCCGTGGCTGTTGGCACCGACAAGGGACTCATGGTTCCTGTGCTGCGCAACGCCAATCGTTTGTCCATCGCCGAAGTGGAGCGAACTATTCGCGAACTTGCCGTAAAGGCGCGCGACAACAAACTCACCGTTGATGACATGACCGGTGGCACATTCACCATCACCAACGGCGGCGTGTATGGCAGTCTTATGAGCACGCCAATTCTCAATCCGCCGCAGTCTGGAATTCTTGGCATGCACGCCATTAAAAATCGCGCGGTTGAAGATCCAAAAAATCCCGGCCATGTGGCTATTCGCCCAATGATGTATCTGGCGCTGAGCTACGACCACCGTATTGTGGACGGCTCTGAAGCTGTGGGATTCCTAGTGGACATCAAGAACGCAATTGAGAATCCAGAGCGCTTGCTGTTGGATGTCTAAGTAACAACGCGCGCCACTACTTGTCAATTTTCAAATTTGATAAGTCAAAATGCAAAGCGCATGTTCAATGTCGATCAGGTTGGTCGCGTTCACGCAAAGCAAGTTTGGCTTGCTTCTCCAGCTGATCCGGCTCAACTCCCATGTAATTCAGCGTGGCGTCAATGATGTCGCGGCACACAGGTCCCGCGATTGAACCACCGTAATGTCCCCTGGATTTATCTGGGTCATCAAGAACAACCAAGCACACGATCCGCGGATTCGCAAACGGCGCGCCCGCGATAAATGAACTCACATAGCGATCATCAAAGTAGCCCTTGCCTTGACCCTTTGGTTTTGGCAGCTGTGCGGTGCCCGACTTGCCAAACATTCTGTAGATTTCGCTCTGCGCCTTGCGACCTGTTCCCTCGGTCATCACGCCTTCCATCGCTTCGCGCGCCGTCAAGGCGATCGCCTCCGAAATGACGCGCTTGCTTGGAATTGAATATTGATTGTCCGCGCCTTCGGCTCCAAGCGACAAACGCGCGGGGACCAAAGTTCCATCACGGCAAAATGCCGAGAAAGCCTGCACCATTTGGATTGGCGTCACGCCAATTTCGTGGCCCATGCACACGCTGGTCTGGGTGTACACCGACCATTTTTTAGGTGACGTGACCAAGCCTTCGCTCTCGCCAGGAATTCCAACACCGCTCTTCTGCCCAAATCCAAATCGTTGCAACATGTTCTGCATGTCTTTAAATTTCATCCGCTCCGCGGCCGCCGCCATGCCGCCGTTGAGCGACTTCACAAGAACTTTTTGCCACGACACGGGTCCTGGATATTTCACGTCCTCAATCTTGCGCCCAAACTTGGTGATGTATGGACCGAAGGGCAGGCGCACAATCGTCTCTGGTTTAAACACGCCAAGTTCCGTTGCGGTGGCCCACACAAATGGCTTGAATGTTGAACCCGGCTCATACGGATCAGTGACATTGCGATTACGCCCGAGAGAAGCGCCAAGCGCGCGTGATGGATCGGTGGTGATTTCCTTCCAACCCTTGCGCGGATTCAGCACGTCGGCCATGGCAAGAATGTCGCCGGTCTGCACGTCCATCACCACGGCGCGTCCACCGCCAGCGTTCCATTGCTTCACGGCGGCTTTTAAAAGTCTCTCGGCAATTTCTTGCGACACCAAATCAATCGATAAGCGAACATCAATTCCATCGCGTGGCGGCTGGTAATCATTGCCTTCAATCCAAAGTGGCTGTCGTTTCACATCGCGAAGAAACACAAGTTGCCCGTCTTTGCCACGCACTTGCGAGTTGTGTTGCAATTCAGCGCCCGCTTGCCCGCTTTGCTCCAAACCAACACGTCCAATTACCATGGCCGCCAAATCTCCAGCGGGATATTCACGAATTGGCCTGGACTCAATTCCAATTCCAGGAATTTTAAGTTGACGAAGCGCGTCCACTTGTCCTGGCGTCAACATGTCCGCAAGTTGCACGTAACGATCGTCCGCGCGCTGTCGCAACATGGCTTCAAATGTTTTTGACGACACACCCATCGCGCCGCCGATCGCACCAGCCGCGTCCCGAAATGGATCCCCCACGGCTTTTGATTCCGGATCCTCGATGTTTCCTTGACGAACGCGCTCCCACCCACGCTCCCAAATCATCGCGGGATCCGCGAACAATCTGCGCCCCATTAAACTCGCCGCAAGAACGCGTCCCCGACGATCAACAATTTGTCCACGCGAGGCAAGCTCCGGCGCGGTGCTTCGATGCACGCCCGCCGCGGCCGTAAGTTTGGGATCATCAGTGGTCTTCAACCACGCAACACGCGCGGAAATTGAAAACAAAATCGCCGCAGTCGCAAGAATGAGCACCCTGCTCCAAGCGCGAATTCGACTTGATTGCGACTCTGAAATGTTTGAAATACTAAATTGATTCATCCGCCAAATTCCACTGGGATTGCGTCAGGATCTTTCACGCCTGGCGTAGTTGCCAAGCGCGGTTGCGTTGGCGGCGCGGGCGCGTCCAATCTGTGAGGTATGGGTCTCCATTGAACCTTCATGGATTCCAAAGCCATACGAATGGCGTCGGGCCGCACTTTGGATGCGACCTCCGCTCGGAATCTCCAAATATCCCGTTGTTGTTCGATCAATCTCCAATGTGTCCTGGAAATCTTCGCGGCCACTTCATAACGCTTCTGACGCATGGCGAGAAGCGCGGTGGACATGATTCCAAGACCCAACACTATGGCGATTGATTTTCCGAACATGGTCCGGTCCTTGAACTCAGTTTGTTTTTGGAAGTCTGATGGTCATACCAGGCGACAGCGCTGCTGGATCCGAAAGAGAGGAGCTGTTGGCGGTAGCAATATCTTTCCACTTGCTTGACTTGCCCAATTTTTTCTTGGCGATAGAACCAAGCGTGTCGCCTTTTTCCACAACGTACAAGTCCTCAGTCGATCCCACATTATTTTCTTTGCTGGATGTTTTTGCAAACGTACTCTTTGCGCCAACGCCATTCTTTGACATCGCAACTTCAATCACGCCTGTCGGATTGCCGGTGGCGCGTGGACTCATTTCAATACTCGCAATATCCGCCGCCGCAAGCAGTGGCACATCTTGAGCTGTCTTCGAAGTCTGCGTGTCTAATCGAAGCGCCGCATTCTCCTGCTCTTGTGGAGTAGTGCTCACGCGCGCGCCCTTTGTTGTTGAAGCCACCACCGCGCCGCGGCGAAGTTGCTCCACTGGAGGCAGGCGCAATGTCACACCCTTACGTAATTTTTCTGGGTTTGGAAGCGCTTTTTTGTTGTATTCAGCGAGTGCCTTCCATAAAGAACTATCACCATATGTCGCGGCGCAAATGGAATATAGAGTTTCGCCCACGGCAATCGGGTGAAGCCTCACGCCAGGTTCGCCTTCTTGCACTTTCACAGTCTTGGCAATTTCAACAGTGGCGGGAGCGATTCCCTGATCAACGTACGGCACATTTGGAATTGGTCGAACGTTTGGGTGGGCCGTGGGCGCCACAGTCTCTGATGAATTTTTATTTGAAACCGTGCGAAGATCGCTTGGCACGTTTGTCGGCATCACTTCGGCTGGTTGCACCGCGGTCGCGCCAGCCATTGGAACCGCCGTGATAGAGATGGGTCTACTCCCATTTCCTCTTGCTCGATCGGTGTTACCAACCAGATTCGCAGTTTCTTGTCGTTGCGCGGTGCTGAAGTGATCGCTCACCAGAATGCCCACAAAAAGGAGCAGACCGAATCCAACAACCATCGCCAATTTATTTTCTCGTGTCATTTCGCATCCTTGCGTTGTGGCAATCTTGATTTTTTGAGTTCTTGAAAGCCCGTTGTCCATTTACAAACTTTTTTCAACACCTGTAATCGGATCTCCATCCGATCTTCAATCCCAACCAAGCAACCTATATACCAACAATCCGAATCGATCGAAGCTTGGCGGAGCGAGCTCTTGGATTCGCTTCGCATTCCACTTCGCTTGCAACCAAAGGCTTTCGCGCACATCGGGTCACCCATCCTTGGCGTTCCCAATCAGTGAAAGCCCTTTTTATCAATCGGTCTTCTAGGCTGTGGAACGCCAAAATTGCTATGCGGGTATTTTTGCCTAACCAGTGGCTTGCAGACCCCGTTGAGACTGGGCTTTCAACCACCCCGTGAACTGCATGCGGATGGCCTGCAGCAAACCTGGTTTCATGGCCCAAATCCTCCTTTGGCACTGGCCAAAAAGTAGCAATTTCCCTCTGAAATAAAGCCAAAAGCGTCTCTAATGACTCCAATTCTTTATTCACCGCTATACGCAACGCCATAAAGGTGCGAGTTGCCGGATGCATGCGACTTTGACGGGCCTTGCCCCCATAGGCGGACACCACCGCCTTGGCTAGATCGCCCGTGGTTTTGAGCAACCCTAGGTCGCGAACATAGATAATTCGCCGAGCAATTCGCCTAGAAAATGGGTCTTCGCCCAATTGAAAGATCAAATCAGCCAATTCAGACTCGGAAACCCGAGCCAACAACGCGTGGGCGCTTTCGCCTTTGCTTTGATCCAGTCGCATATCCAAGGGACCCGCCGTGGCGAATGAAAACCCACGCGCAGGATCGCTCATTTGATTGCTGGCAAATCCAAGGTCCGCCATAAAGGCATCGGCGCTCAATGATTCACCACGCAACACCTCGGCCACGCTGGAAAAGTTGGCATGGGCCGCGATCACGCGTGGCGCATTCGGCAGACTGCGAACGCGCTCGCTTGCAAACGCAAGATTGTGCTGATCTAAATCCAGCAACACCAAAGTACCCTGGCTCCCAATCACTTTGGCGATGGCTTGTGCATGCCCGCCTCGACCCGCAGTGGCATCGACCACGGTGTTACCAACTTCAAGCTCAAGCCCTTGAACAATTTCTTGCAGCATCACCGGCTGATGATCAATGATGTCGCCATCAGAGTGATCAAACATCACGCGTTCTTTTGCTCTTGAGCAATCTTCATCTTGCCTGCTTGGCTAATGGCATGTTGTTTTTTAAGCCACTCATGACGCAGTGCCCGCTTGAGAGCGAATGTCACAACAATTAAATACGCGGCAAGAATGCCAGCCATCACAACAATGCCCTTCACGTTGGTCAGCAACAACATGGCAGACAAACCCACGCCCACAATAGTGAAGCCGGCGGCTATGGCATACAAAGTAAGTACCGTCTTTCGAACATTCCCGCCAAAATACCGCTTTAATCTATGGTGTATATGGTTGCTATCCGCGTCGGACATGGATAGCCCTGCGGCTTTCCTGCGAATAATCGCCAAGGTGGTGTCCAAAATTGGCAATCCAAAACAAATCAACCCAGCCACGGAATACTTGGTGGTTCCATACTCGCCAAACGTCATAATAATCACCACACTCAAATAGCCAATTAATAAGCTTCCACAATCGCCAAGAAAAATAATGGCGGGATTGAAGTTATATGGCAAAAATCCAAGCGTAACACCCACCAAAATTAAACTAAGAATAATCCGCGTTCCAGCCAGGCTTGTTTCTGGATTTTCCACTGGCAATGTATAGGCCATTATTAAACTAATCGCCAAAAATCCAAGCGCCATGATTGTAGTTGTTCCCGCCAGAAGACCATCCAAACCATCGATTAAATTCGCCGCATTACAGCCGCCAATCACAAATACTGCGGTGATACCAGTACCAATCCAGTAATAGAGCTCTGAATTTGGAACACTGAATGCTCCGATGGAAAATAAAATATCCTTCGGCTCGCCACAAATTGCCGAAAGAACTCCGGCGGCTATATGCGGACCAACATCTTCGATAGCCAACGCCGCGGCGGCGATAAGTTGACCAGCAATTTTAAGTCGGGGATCCCACTTCCAAATATCATCCGCAAATCCAGTGAACATAATCGCGAACATTCCAATCACAATACTGATTGGAATACCTTGCAAGAGCGCCGCTTGGCCACCTGGAAATATAGAACTCACGCCAATACCCACCAACGTTCCAGCGAATATCGCCAATCCACCCAAATACGCAATTGGATATGCGTGTTGCTTCCGACCTTGATCTGGATGGTCAATAATGTTGGTTGCAACCGCAACGCGCCTGACAATGGGCGTGGCCACAAGAGTGGTCAACATCGCGGCAACAAATGCTGGCATGTATGCCGACAGAAGTTCAAGCGGCTTAAGAACCGTCCACGTGGAAATATCAATGTCTTCTGGGGCGATCGGAATACCACCGAACATGGAAATATCTTGCATCATGCTGCACGCTCCCCTTTACATGCAACGCTCAACTGGGCCGCAATGTCTGCGATCGTTGTGTCCAACGCGATTCTGGGAGAGAAATCAATCGCCCGGCGAATTTGTTCCAAGCTAGGTTGTCGCATCTGTAGATCTTCAAATCCTTTTCCAAATATTTTCTCGTATGGGACATTCATTATCTGCGAAGAAGAGTGAGTCACTCGAAGGACATTTTGCGCCAAGGCCTGCATTGAAATCATTTGATCGGATCCAATATTGAACACTCGGCCAAAACATCCATCGGCCGCGAGTAATTTCACAAGCGCAGGCGCAATATCCCGCACATCGCAAAAACAGCGCTGTTGCTTGCCGTCGCCGTGCACTTCAAGGGGCTTGCCCGCTAGCGCCGCCTGAATAAATCGTGGCAAGACCATTCCCCAATCTCCTTTTTGGCGTGGACCCACCGTATTAAAAAACCGAATGATCACGGCTTTCAAATTCGATTCTTTTATGGCCGCAAACGTTAGAAATTCATCGAGCGCTTTGGAGTAACCATAACTCCACCGAGAAGAAGTTGTTGGTCCAAACACAACATCGTCGGACTCTGAAAATGGAATACGAACACCTTTGCCATACACCTCGCTGCTCGAAGCCACCAACAACTTCGCCTGATCCCGAACCGCCCACTGGATTGCGGCGCTTGTCTCAAGCACATTCGTTTCAATCGACTGGCTTGCGCGCTCCACAATTAACCGCACGCCAACAGCTGCGGCTAAGTGATATATCTCTGCAAAGCGTGGGAATTTAGATGATTGAGACGCCGCAGAAACTGTGGCGTGAACAAATTCCAGCCGATCAGCAAATAGTCGCTTGGCATGTTCTAAATTTGCCAAGGCTCCGGTCGACAAGTCGTCGACCACCGTAACGCGGTCGCCGCGCAGCAGTAATTGCTCCACTAAATGGCTTCCAATGAATCCCGCTCCACCCGTTACAAGAATGTGTTGCGGGTTTGTATTCATAGATTTCTTTATGTTGCGCTCGGTTTCGCACTATCACCTGGCAATAATTTGTCTTTCGCCGCACCGCTTGCTGACATCTGAAATGCGGATGTGGAAATTGCGTATTGCGCGATCGCTTCGGCGTTCTTTTTAAAGTATCCACCCGCCGTGTTCTTGGGTCTATTTAAAATTGTTCCCAAGAAAATACATTTGCATTCCATTAATTGATATGCCAACTTTGCGACCAATCCTTTTTGATCTTGCCAAGCTCGAACCACAAGAATTGCGGCATCAACTTTGTTGGCAAGGGCCAAGCCTTCACCGGCCACAACGCTTGGTGGCGTATCTAAATACACGCGGTCATAATTCTGATGGCACCAATCAAGAAATGCATCCATTTTATCCGTGTTTAGAAGTTGGAATGAACGATTGGAGGGCACTCCCGCTCCAATAAAGTGCAAGCCATTCCCAATATCAACCACTGTGTCGGCAGGATTTGCTCCATTTAAAATATCACCTAGGCCTGGCAATAAGGGATCCTGCCCGAGCGCTTTGGCCAATCCAGGCCTGCGAAGATTTGCGCCAACGATCAACGTTTTTCGCCCAACGGAAGCTTCACATGCAGCAAGGTTGATCACAATCGCAGTAGTGCCAGAATCAGGCATAGGGCTGATCACCAGAACAATCTTTGCATTGGTTGGAGAGAGCCCCTTGGAAATCAAGGCACTGGCTTGCCTAAAGTTCTCCGCGGTCATGGAATGCGGTTCTTCAAGCACAACCGACTCAGCCCGCTTCGGCTTGGTTGGGTCATCGGAAATATCAGGGATGACTCCAAGAATCCTTCCCGGCAAGGCGACCAAATCACTGGGGTATTTCACGCGCTGATCCAGCAATTCACGAATGAACAAAATCAACACATATAAACCGCAGACAAGAACGGCAGTTCCAGGAATCATGAACTTTAATTGGGGGAATGTGATTTCACGGGGCTTGATGGCCTTCTGAATAAATTCAACACGGCGAGATTCGTCTCTCAAGCGGGCGAGTTCAAGATTATTGATGGTTTGACCCACTTCTTTCCGCTGTGCTTCGATCTGGCTCAACTGCTCGCGCAATGTTCCAAGTTCGGCCATATTGGCGGTGAATTCCTCTGACTTTTTTGAGTCTGAATTAAATTCCTCAACTTGCTTTTTCAACAAACTCTTCAAAGACTCGACTCTATTGATGGCCCCGCGCAAATCCGAGAGCTTATTGCGGCTAATCACTTCGTCTCGCTTGTTGTTGCGTTGCGCCGTAATAGAATCGCACGCGGCTTTTAATTGCAACACCTCGGCATGGGTGTCCTCGTACTGAAGTTTGGCGGCTTCATAGCGACGCGACAGATCCTCTAAATCGCGGTTTAAATTAATCATCACCGTGTCATTATCCGCTTCGCGCAAATCTTCTTCTGACAAACTTTCGGCGCTACTTTGTTTTTTCTTCGCCTGATCCAAGCGGGACTCAGCCACCGAAAGTTCACTGGTGGTGCTGGCAATGCCATCCCTCATTTTTTCCAAGGCTCTTGAATTTTCGCTGGATGCTTCGTTGAGGCTTGTCATACCCTTTTGCTTCACAAAATCCTGAATCTCCAGTTTTTTTGCCATGGTTTGCTTATATAAAACATCTTCGTTATTTTTAAACACATTCAGCGTTGCCGCAAACCGACTATTTTCGCTATTGCGTGTTTGTTTGATATAAGAATCGGCGATCGCATTCAAAACCACAGGTACATCCTCTGGAACATTGGCGTTCCAACTAATGTAAAAAATCTGGGTGCCGCGTTTATGACCGGCACGCAAGTCTTTTTCTAACTGCGTGGCTGCTTCGTCAAGATTAAATAAATTATTCTCATCTCGATACGTGGAAGATTGGCTCCATTGTGTCTTCTGCACATCGGTATTTTCCATGGCTTTCTTTATATTCTCTCGGCTCATCATTCTTGCCACTTCGGTTTGAGCCAATCGAATCACGGATTCTTCCGTACCCAGTTCCTTGGCGTTTAAATCCGACGCGGATTCCAATTGACTTCGAATCTCCAAATAAGCCGTGCCGCTCCAAATTGGATATGCATAAAGAAATACGTAATTTAAAATCACACCAAGAACTGCTCCGCTGAATAGGGCAACAACAATCCCAATCGAGTTTTGCCGTAAGAGGCGAATTGGATCGATTGATATGGCCGCCACGCGCTGCCGTGGTTGAGCGGCATTTGGCTTTGCAGTGGCGTTCGGCGCGGGAGATATAGCTCGACTCATAAATTTTATCTTTCAGTTCAGTTTTAATTCCAACACTTTGATTTCTTCCATTTGCTCGTCAGTGACTTTTTGTTTTTTGGCTTTCTCTAAATATTCTTTCGCGTCCATGGGTCGCTTCAGTTCAATAAATACCTCAGCCAAATGAATCATTGAACTTGGCTTCTGCCCCATCAAGATTGCTTTTTGTAATGGATCCAGTGCCTCAGATGGCTTGCCCGCGCGCAAAAGCGTGAACCCCAAGGTATCTAGAAAATCATCAGTGCCAGGACTCATTTCAACGCACTTGCGCGCTAAATCCACCGCTCTCTGGGGATTGCCGCCAGATTGGGCGATGATAAACGCTGCATTATTCATGGCGCCTGCATTATTTGGAGCAAGTTGAATAGCTTGCTCAAAAAGCGAAATTGATTTTGTATAATTCTTACTGACGTACAGCAAATTGCCTGCCTGAAGAAGAGCCGCCGCCTGCAATTGATTTGAATCCTTTGCTCCAGATGTCTTGGCCAATTCCACGGCTTTTTCCAATATCTCCACCGCGGCGGCAACGCCTGTCTCTCCCTGTAGCGTGTACAAAGTTGCCAACCCAAGGCAATTCCAATAATCCAGTTGATTGTTGGTCGCAAGCGTCTTAATAAACGCCTCGGCTTCCTGGGGCTTTTTGTCAAAGCAACTATTTATACCCGTGTACCACATATTCCACTCATCAGTGGAGAGAGAGCCGGTAGCGATCCCGTCTTGAATATTTTTATAATTATTTCGCATGGCTACAAGACCTGCGTCACGTTGCCCACTATTCACCAAGGAAACCGCTAATAAAATTTGCAACTTGATTGAAGTTGCGACAATTTTAGCGTTGGTGCGCAACAACTGCATGGCCGCAGCCCAGTCTTTTTTCTCGGAGCGTATGCGCTGCATAACAGCGGTGAGCAATTGAGTCGCATCAGGTTGAATAATAAATGCCGCATCAAACGCCGCCGTGGAGTTTGGCAGGTCATTTTTACGCAAGTATAAGTTGCCTATCAGCGTTTGCCATTCCGCCTCGCGCGGATTCAGACGCGAGCCTTCTTGGGCCACTTCAATCGCCCTCTGCAAGTTACCTGCCCGCATAAGCAATTCAATCAACTCTTTTCGGGCCTCCAAATTTTTCGGAGCCATAGATAAATATCGATCAACTAGGGAAATGGCATCGATTATTTTGTCTTGCTCTAAATACACCAGCTCTTTGTTTCGAATTCCCGGCCAATAGCCCAGCGAAATTTCAATCACGCGATCCGCGGCCTGCTCAGCGGCAACAAGTCGCTTTGGATCGTGGGTACGTTGGTACATCCGTCTTTCAAAATCTGAAAGCGACACCCACGCCAACGGTGAGGCAGGCAGAATTTCGGTTGCTCGCTGAAGCGCCGCTCTCGATGCGTCAAAATCCTTTTCGCTCTGAGAAACATCGCCTTTCACAACAGCAAATTCTCCGCGTCCCTGAAGATTCATTGCCCGCAACATTTCAATTGTGGCCAAGGTTTCCGGAGTTGCTCCCGATGTCGCAGCCTTGGACAAACAATTTTCCGCGGCGTCATAATCTCGCAAACGATTACAGATTTCAGACAACCTCATCCAACCTGAGGCATTGAACACCAATCCACTCTTGTTCGCGGTTTCCAAGGCTTCGCGCGCCTTGGCCCACTCTGATTTAGAAAACCAATAATCCGCAATCTGTATATTGGCGAACATGGATTTGGGATCTTGGTTTTTCTTTGCCTCCTCAAACGCAACTTGGGCGGCTTCTTGATTGCCACTTTCATCCAAATACACGCCGAGCGAAATCCATAAACCAATACATTTTTCTGGCGGAATCCGTTTAATATCCCTACGAAGCGCAGCCTCGCCTTCTTTTACTGATTTATATTTTTTAAGAGCCCTGGCGTTTATAAGCGAAAGAACAGAGTCATCAGGAGCAGCTTCCTGTAAAAATTTAATGATTTCCAATCCCTCATCCACATTGGCTGTGGTCGCTACCGCAAGGGCTTGTTGCATCTTGGGAGTGTTCGCATCGCGAAGATCTTGATCCGAGAATTTTCTCTCACCCCTGCTATCCACCATTAAATCAGGATCGCCTGGAGTATCCAAAAGCATCTGTGCCAATGCCAAAGAGTTTTTACTTAGGGCTGGATTTTGTTTATAAAGTTGCTTGCGTATTCCAAATGCCTTTGTCCGCTCGCCCACGTCGCTTTCAAGGTCAAGTAAAGACAATAAAAGTTCGCGGTTTTCTGGATTGACAGCAGCCGCTTGCTGAAGGATTTGCAAAGCCTTCTTTCGGTCCCCCGATTGCTGAAGAAACTGGGCATAAAGGCTTGCGGTCGTCACGTCATTGGGCCGACGGTCGTAACTTTCACGAATCAATTCCAATGCGGCCTCTATGTTTCCAACCTTTTGCATCAGCATTCCAAGTTGTCGAAGCATGATTGGATTCTGTTCGCCATTTTGACGAGCGGCTTGCAACAAAACGATGGCTTCTTGGAATTTTTCCTGTTCGACAAGAATTCGTGATTGAATTGTGAGCGCCAAGCCCGGCTCGCCGGCTGATTGAATTGCTTCCACAAATTTTTGCGCACCCAGATAATCCTTTCGCATGGTCGCGTTTGCCGCGGCCATTTCAAGAACCTTTATGTTGTTCGGATTGATGGCCATCGCCGCTTCAAACGCTGAATCCATCAGCTTTTCACATCGCTCAATACGCGCTTTGGCTTCGGGTTGAATTTGATCCGCTGGAATTTGCGCGCTCGCTTGTCGCAACTGATCAAGGGTGGCTGCCAGACCTATATACATTTGTATCGGCTGCTCTTTAGGGTCCGGATACATGGAACGAATCGCATCTAATACCCGATCAATTGGATCCGTATTATTGAGAAGAACTTTGAGCCGCAAGCATTCTGCGTTCGTCGGATCAAGGGCGAGCGCCTTATTGACGAAGACCTGCGCTGATGGGATATCGTTTTTAATATAATAAACTTGAGCGAGAGCTTGAATAATTAATACCGTATCTGGGTTCGCAGCCAAGTCTTTGGCCAAGACGGCGATCGCTGCGTCATAATCCTTCTTCATCATCGCCCGTTCCGCCACACCGATAACAGTGGAGATTCTCTTAAACGCAACTTGATTTGCATCTTGCAATTTGGAATCACCGCTCCTGCTCAATCGAGCCAGTGAGTCTTTGGCGGTCTGGTCATCTGGATTCAATTCCACTAACTTCGCCAGGGACTTTCGAGCATCGTCTAATTTTCCAATCCCCTCGCTTAATCTTGCGCTGAGATTGATGAGAGGCGGGTAATTTGGATAACGCTCAAGCCCACGGCTCACAAGCGATAAAGCGGTTCCGGGCTGATTGCGTAAAATATTTGCGAACGCCGCGTAAAAATATAACTCTTGAGTTGGATCAGGATTCTTTTTTAGCAATGCTTCAAACCGCAATGCGGCGTCATTGGCGTTGCCTTGCGCAAGCGCGGTGCGTGCCTCGATGTCTTCCACCATCAACGGGAGCGATTGCGTGTTGAAAAACTTGACAACTTTGTCACGCATCTGAAGAACAATCGCCAACTTGTCTTTTTTTTCCGTCTCATCGACAGCCTTACGCCAATCTTCGAAAGCAAGCGTGTATAACAAATCAGCCGCAGCTTCACGGGCACCCTGCTGCGACAATGATTCAATAGACGTTGGCAAATTGGGTTGGATAAATACGGTTTCGGCCATTTCCCTTCCAATTCCAGTCGACATACTTCGCGCGAGATTGAGATATATCTGCTGAGTGATAGCATCATTTGGAAATTTCTTGAGATAATCCCCAATCAAATTTATAGCCTGCATATTCGACTCAAATGACGCCCCACTAAACATGGCGCCAGCTGCGGCAAGCGTTAATTTTCGATCATTTGTAATACGCGGCGCCGCGTCCATAATATTTTTATATGCGGCATCCAACTCGGGCTTATTCACTGTGCCTTCGCGGCTAATCACCATAGCCTTGAGCCGTTTCACCAACGCCACAGACGCGGCTATTCCATCAGGATTGGCCTTCTTGCTTTCCACCAACGCATTGTCAAATTGACGGTAGGTTTCTACCGCCAAAACTTTTTGATTGCCACGCTCTTGCGCCTGCGCCTTGCTCAAGAGATAGTCCAAATACGCAATCCACATCCGATCATTCGTGGGTTGTAATTGGGTAACCTCTAGGAATTCCTTATCGAGAGCTTGCTGCTCTTCGATCGTTAATGTGGCAAATCGCTCCGAGGCTCCAAGCGCACTCCAAAATTTCGCCAATGCGCGTGCGGGATCTTCTGGTGCAAGCGATTTATCCATTTGTTCGGCTGTGGTGGAAAACTCGCGCCACAACACCTCCGAATTCGCAAGTTCGCATCGATCTCGCAGCGTTTCCATTGCCTCAATCCAAACCGCAGAATCGGTCTTGGCCGCCCGTGTTCGAGCAAGGCGAAGCGAGAGTAACTTGCCATAATTTTCGTTCGCTTCACTTTCGGATTTAGGAACAAGTTTGGTCAATGCTTTATTCATGGCATTGAGATAGGTGATGTTGTTGGGCTTCTTGGCAACCGCGCGTCCGTAGTAACTGACTGCCTTTTCAATATTTCCGGATTCCATGTATTGGTTCGCGGTATTAAAATTGCGCTCTGGGCCAAGAACAATTTGGTAATAGTAAATACCGCCAATAAATAGCGATCCAAAAACGGCGACAGACATAAAGAGCAGGAAGAATTTAGAGTTGAATTTGCGCTTTGCCATGATTATAAATTTGCTGTGACTGGGATTGAGGATTTATTTTCAAGCGAAGGCCAATCGGGAAGACTTCGCATGAGTTGTGGAAGAAGTGACTGAAGCAAATCACTCGAAAGCTGATCGAACATCGCAATCGCTTTTTGAGGTTCCTCATTCACCCTGTATGAAAACTGCACCTTGCAATAGTATGCGTAACGATCGGTGAGTCTGAAAGATAAGTTGCGCACAGCCAGAGCTGATGGGGTCAGAGACCCATTTGCAATAAAGAAGTAGCCGGCAATAAATGTCAGGTTCGGTTTTTTGGGATCTTGAAAACATGTCGTTGTCATGACAATATCCCCAAGCGGAAGATTGACTTTGACCGCCCGATGCGTCACCGGTTCTTTGACTGTGACCTGTGGGTATCTCGCCCCACCGGAGAGTTGGGTCGGACCGTTCTGCAAATCCCATTTGGAAGTGTCGAGTTTCTGCGGACGCAGTTCTGGTTCTCCCCAGATGACTAATCCAGCCGCGCCCCAACATCGCTCCGGCACGTGAGGAACCGTGTCGATCATGCCCGTGTAGTACGCAATATGAACTTGCAGCACTCCACTATTGATATTGTTTTGATAAACATAATTGCGATCAATAAATTGACTTGTTCCCAATTCTTCAATAATCGCATCCGAAAATTGCTGGTCCTTTCCCGCCTGTTTCCAATCTCCAAGAGTGCTTGGCAATTCGTCAATTGGTGCGCGCAGCGGCACTGGCTCTTTTTGCAAATACACCCTCAACTCCGCCATGGCCATTCTGAAACCCAAGCCGCCAATGACAAGACACAAGCAAGCCGCGACAAATGCTTTCTTCTCTTTTACTTCAACTCGCATGAATCTTGCCTTTCATTGGATCCTCTTCCACAAGAAACTTGGAAAGAATCCACAACACGGCCAGATACGAGAAAAATGCGGGCAGCAACCAAACCAAGCCAATCATGTGGTGGAATTCTCCAGACATGAAATTCTGATCAAACATTCCCAAAATGCCCAAGGAAGACACGCGGAGCACGTTTACAAAGATCGAAATTGGAATACCCAGCGCAACCAATAAAATTTGCTGCCACAACTTAGGCAATGACAGATATGCCATCGCTACCCCGAGAGCCAAAAATGCAACAAGCATGCGCATGCCACTGCACGCCTCGGCCACGTTCAATTGCATCGGATTTCCGTCCTTGAAAATGGTTAAAACATTTCCAGATAGATCTGTTTCGATTCCGATTATATTCAAAAAAATATATGCGCCCTTGGCGGAAATATCCTGCATGCGATAGGTCACAATATTCATCAGCCTTTCGCTGACGGTCTGAAAAAATGCCAACATATAAAAAAGCGGAAACCAAATATATTTCATCGCAGACCAACCAAGAAGCAACACGCCAATCCCAACCAGCGTGATCCCGAAACCAGACGCCCTGATGTTGTGGTGAGCGAGAGCGGCGGGTCCCAAATTACAAATCATGTACCAGGCAATTCCCAAAATCATGATGGCCAAACCCCACCAAGAAGGGCGTAGTGGATTGGCAAAAATGAAATCCCGCTTGATCCACACAAAGTAGCCACTCGCAAATGGAATGATCAACGTGTGTCCCCAATCGGAAGGCTCCCTAAATGCCCAGGCCACTTGGTGGACAATCCACTCCCAAAAAACTCCGCTGATCAGAATTACCAACACGCCGACCGCGATCACGGCGGTCTTGCGCGATACTTCGACCGCGCCTTGCGCGCGCTCCAACAGGGTTGTATTTGGAATCGAAGTCATTGTTTGAATCACGCAATCCAAGGGCTGCTGGTTCATCAAATAATTAATTGATATTCACGCCAGTCGGTGGAGCTCCAAAGACGTCGTTTCCAAAGTTGCGATCAAGTTGAAAGCCAACTGAATTTGGGAAGGACAGATCACGACGGAAACGTGCCAGTGGTAGGGCCCAAAAATTGGTTCCAACAATGATGTGATCGTCAGGCTTTAGAAAAACATCAGGCTCCGCGCGATTGCGAATGGCGGCCAAACTAATTCGAACGCAAGCCTCTTTGTCGCTTCCAAGTCGGCGAATTAAATCGCAGCGCTCAGGAATTGCCAATTCACTTACGCCACCCGCCGCCGCCACCAATCTACTGAGAGTCAACCTTCCGGATGTTGGCAAATTGTAAACCCCAGGTCGACTGATTTCGCCGTCGATATACACCACTCCAACTTGCCCTGAATCGCAATAAATTAAATCGCCTGGTCGAATGACAATATTCAAATTCGCTTGGCCGCGGACTAAATCGTTATATGAAATGTCGATGACAATGGATTTTTCTTGCTTGGCAATGACACGCTTCTTGCTGAGCGCCTCCGCAGCTTCGTTGGATTTTAATTTGGCTCCCTCAGCATCCGTTGATGTGATATCGCTTGGGTTGGTTGATGTTGCCGAACCATTTGTGGCGCTGGCAGCGTCGGACTGATTGGGCATTGCCGCGGAGAAGGATTTTCGCACCCATGATTGCGAAGCGTTATCAAAAATATATTGATCCCCAGTTGTTGCGTCCAAAGTATTCGTTGCGGGTGGCATGCCAGTATTTTGACCGACACGGTCATCGGCTTTCGCTTGCTCAAGATCATCAATATCAACTGGCGGAGCTTGGCGACTTTCCGCACGCAACAATCCCAATTGGGTTCGCCGTTTCGACGGTTCGGCCCCAGGGTCTTGCACTGGTGGCGCTGTTGGTGTTGGCTCCACACTTGTAGGCGCGGGAGTTGGCGGCGTTGCTGATGTTGGATCCACACTTGCGGGCGCGGAAGTTGGCGGCGTTACTGATGTTGGATCCACACTTGCGGGCGCGGGAGTTGGTGGCGTTGCTGATGTTGGATCCACACTTGCGGGCGCGGGAGTTGGTGGCGTTGCTGATATTGGATCAACACTTGTGGGCGCGGGAATTGGTGGCGTTGGTGATGTTGGATCCGCACTTGCGGGCGCGGAAGTTGGTGGCGCAGTTGGCTCGTTCGCGTTTGGCAATTCATTGATCAACTGATCAATGTCAACGACTGATGGCGTAGATGGCGCAGGGGTTGTTGTTTGAGTTTTTGCTGTTGGAGCAACAACTTCCGCGGGAACTGCAGACGACTGGGCTGCATCAGTTCCTGGCGAAGTTGTTTGATTATAAAAAGCTTTATTTTCTTCGGCTATTACTTCTCGCGTCACTAAAATTCTGCTCGTAGCCGAGCTTGCTCCGCGAGCGGTTGCCAAAGCATCTAACAATCGAAGATCAGGTTTATTCAGTGCGTATAAACCAGGCTGATCAACAGATCCAAGAATGCGAAACTGAAATGCACGACCCTCTTGCAGAGAAACGAAAGCCTTTGGATTTTTAATAATTCCTTGCAGCTTTTCCTCAATATTTTTTTGCAATTGTTCCGTGGTGAGACCCGCTGCTTGGACTTTATTGATCACCGGAAGCTGAATATCTCCAGTTTGATTCACAACTCGTTCGGCAATTTCTGTTTGCCCAGTTTGCATCAGACTTGGAATTTGAACTCTGAGCACATCGCCTGGAGCGAATCGATATGACAAATCGCCGGGCTTCAAATCCGCTGGCGATGGGTTGACGAATTCTGGACCATCACTCGCCTGCTCTATGACATCGATTCGATTCAAAATCGGCATGGCAGATGGTGTTGTTTCAAAGTAACCAGTGCGGCTTGGATCCACAAAACTGTCCGTTTCGCATCCACCGAGAATGGTCAATACCACCGCGGAGAAAAGAAAGAAATGAAAGAAGGATTTAAACAATGGATAGAACAAGTTTTAATTGTTGCAATGTGGCAAGTTTGGGTTAGTAATTATCGGCTGAACAAGACTGCTGAATTTACACAAATCGAAAATATATGTTTGCGAGACTTCCACAGCCTTGCTGAAAATTCAGCATTATTTCAATTGAAATTTGAATTGATCCCCCAAAAAATTTACTGTGAAATTTATAATTAAAGTCTTATAACTTCTTCCAAAACAGCCATTCGCGCTGCGACTCCGTGAGTCACTTGGCGTAATATTCTGGTTCCGCCAAATTCGTCAGCCACTGCGTCATCAATTTCCACGCCTCGATTGACTGGCCCCGGATGCAAAACAACAGCTCCTGATTTTAACCTAAGGGCGCGCTCCATTGTGAGGCCATACAAGGTCCTGTAATCGGAAGAAACCCCGTAAGATGCTGCTCTTTCGGTTTGAAGCCTTAACATCATAATTGCGTCAAGATCACGTAAATTAGAATCAAGATCGTTAGATATAGTGATAAGTTTATGAAATTTAGTCATTTCTTGATGGGACTTATTTACCAGTGTTGGAGGTCCAATTAGAACAACATGACAACCAAGAATTGCAAGGCCGTGTGCTGCGGACCTGGCTACTCGACTATTGGCAATATCCCCCACAATGGCAACTCGACGTCCATCAAGTGACCCTAGGGATTCCTGAAGGGTCAATAGATCTAGCAACCCCTGAGTTGGGTGTTCGTGGCGACCGTCCCCTGCATTGATCACTGGAATAGAAACCCGCTTTGCCACCATTGCCGGTCCGCCAGAAATTGTGGATCGAATAACAAGCCCGCTTACGCCCATGGCTTCGATATTTAGGGCGGTATCAACCAAACTTTCGCCCTTGCTAGCGCTGGAACCACTCGCGGCAAGGGTAAATACCTCGCCGCCGAGGCGATGCACGGCTGTTTCAAAGCTGCATCGAGTTCGGGTGGAATCTTCAAAAAACAAATTGGCAATCACTCGGCCGGCAAGAGTGTCTTTACGCGCCACCCTCTGATCGGCGACCGCCAAATTATTTTTAGCCGCTGCCAGCAAACTTTGAAGATGTTCACGGGACAAGCCTTCAATTTGCAGAAAGTGCTTGGTGTTGGACAAGCCTGTGGACATTGGGATAGTTATAGCGAATTCGTAGCCACGGGTCTTGCGTACCTGCAAGAACCTTGAGTTAGCCTATTGGCATGGCGAAGACGATCTGGATTTCGGGCGACACCCATTTTGGCGATGCCCGCGCGCTCACATTGTTTCAAAGACCCTTTGCGGATGTGGCCACAATGGACGCCCACTTTTTGGAGATGCTGAATCGCCAAATTGGCAAAGGCGACGTGTTAATTCATATTGGTGATTTTTGCGGGCCAATGCCTGAGGGCCAAGACGCGCAAATTGAACATGCGCGCAAAATCCGCCAGCAAATTCGTTGCAAAAAAATCCGCTTGATTCGTGGAAACCATGATCCCAAATCAGAGCGATTCACTTCGCTGTTTGATTCCGTAAAAGATCAAATGAACTTCCGCCGCGAGATTGGAAATGAACGAGTGATTGTTTGCCACTATCCACTTCGCGCTTGGCGTGGGCAACTCAGCGGCGCTCTGCATTTGTATGGCCATACGCATGGAGCGCTGGAGGAAGTTGGCCGCAGCATGGATGTTGGAATTGACTGTTGGAAATATGCGCCGCTTCAACTTGATCACGCGCTGGACATTTTGGCCGCGCGGCCGGTGACGCCGCCAAATGGCTGGGTTCGCCGACAAGAAATTCGTGAAGACGCCATACGAGGCGAGAACGATCCGCCCGCCAAGAATGCGCACTAGAAATGAGATGATGCGGGTACTTCGCGGGCACGTAATAAAAATCTGTAAACGGGAGATACCATGAACCGCATGAAGCTTATAAAAAATATCGCTCTTGCTTGCGCAGTTGGTGTGGGTTTACTTGGGGTTGCATGCGCTTCGGGATCCCTAAAAAGCGGAACCATGACCACTGAAATCACGCGCGATGTGGCCGAGGGAACTTGGGCGCTCACCGACAGTGAAAATGCTTTGTTCAATGTGAATCTACTCAACGACGGCGTGGCTATAAGTAATTGGTGCAAAGGTCCCGACGGCGCCAAGGGCGAACACGGAAATTGGAAAGTGGAAGATGGCGTGTTGCTATTAAATTGGACGGATGGCTGGCTCGATGTGATTCAGTTGGGTCATATTGGATTTGAAAAATATTCTTACGCGCCGCGGGCGAATCGCCAAGGACCGCCGACTTCGTTTGGCCAAGCGGTGAAAGTTCTCAACTACTCAACTCAATGGTCGGGCGTGTGGAAGACTCGCAGCGCCGATGCGAAATGGAAAAACCAAGAATTTTATATTTGTCTGCAAAGCAACGGCATGGCTATGAAAAGCATCGACGCCATCAACACGGGCTGCTGGCAGAAACAACAAGGCGGCATCGCGATTTATTTCAGCGATGGTTGGTTCATGTTGATCGCGCGTGATGGCGACTCGGTTGAAGCGCGCAGTTGGGCGCCCGGCGCGGACAGAGCCGGCGTTCCCACGGGAATCACACCCATGGCGCAGGTGCTAGAGTGACATCCATGATTTACGTTCCATCAAATGCCTTCAAATTGCTTGTGTTGAGTTTGGGAATTCTTTGTGGATGCCAAAGCCAGCCGTCACTGTGGCAAGGCGATGAATCCCCCACGCAATATCAAACGCAACAAATGGACAGGGGTGGTCAGCCCGTGACGTATTACGATTTGGACGATGGCGACAATGAGGATCCAAATGTTGATCAAGGCAACTATCCAGAGATGAGCGAGCCTTGGTGGAATTCACCGGGCTACATCGGAGGGTGATTGCTGCACGCCCGTGATTTTCCAAAGCGAGCCGGGGCCGCGATCGCCACCATCAAAGGAACACAACACAAGTTCGCCATTGAGCATCTCGCCAAAACTGCTCCACAGATTCGCGCTGCGATGGATTAATTTTCTGGGCGTTCCAAGTTTTAAATCCTGACAGCGTGCGCCCCAGATGATGCCGTATCCAAAGTCGGCGAAAAAATAAATGCCGTTTAATTGTGGATATTTTTTTCCGCGATACACATAGCCACCCGTCACGCTCACGCCATCGCTATGTGAATATTCGAAAGCGGGATCTCTATAGGTGTCGCCGAAATCGCCTTTGTGCCCGGAAGCGAATTCATGCAGCCCCTCGCGCGCATTCCATCCATAATTGCCGCCTTTCACAATGACATCAATCTCCTCGTATTGATCTTGACCAACGTCCCCCGCCCACAACAATTTGGTTTCGCGATCAAAGGACATGCGCCACACATTGCGCAATCCATAAGCCCAAATTTCTTTTCGCGCGCCCTTTGTGTCCACAAATGGATTGTCGGCGGGAATGGCGTAGGGAGATTCCTTGCTTGAATGGCTCACATCGATGCGAAGAACGGATGCCAGAAGTGTTTGCAGATTTTGTCCGTGTCCTTGCGGATCATTGGCTGCGCCGCCATCACCCAAACTGAGATACAGCATGCCGTCTGGGCCGAATAGCGCGGTACCGCCATTGTGATTCGAATAAGGCTGGGCCACTTCCAAAATTTTTATTTGACTGTCCACATCCACGGATTTGCGATCGCTGCTCACGTGAAACCGGCTCAGAATTGAGCGCCTTGGTTTGTCGGCGCTGTAGTACATGTAAAGAAATCCATTCGCGGCGTAATTTGGATCAAAGCAAATCGATAACAGTCCCTCCTCGTTATTTTTGGAGTTCACTTGCGATCGAATATCCACGAAGACGTCGCCGGATTTCACTTGATCATTTTTTTCATCAAGCCTTAGAACGCGACCAGCTTGTTCGACCACGTACAAATTGTCTGGTTCGCCAGGAGCCTGAACAGCTTGGACTGGTCGCCGCAGAGTTACGTTGGGAAACAATCTTGTGAGCTGTATCGCTGGCACGGAATTCGGATCCGCCGGCGTTGGTGATTGGGCAACAGCGAATACGGAAAAAGCCGCGATAAGAAAAACAATCAGGAAATGTGGATTTGTAATTTTCAACTGGCACCTGGCTGGGATACTTGTGGCTGACATTATAAATTGACTGTAGTCCTGCCGCTTACAAATGTCTTGCGCCGCGGGATCTCGTACGATTCGGATTATGACTGCGACAAACCCTTCGATGAACCAGACAGGTCGTGGCGCGCGAATTTTGTTTTGCGCGGCCGCCGCGGTGATTATTTTAGCGGGCCTGAAAGCGGCGGCGCCATTGGTTGTTCCTATTTTGGCGGCGATATTTCTAGCTGTGGTGAGTTTGCCGGCGTTGGCATTTTTATGCCGGACCGGAATGCCGCGATGGCTTGCCGCCACGTGCCTTCTGATTGTGATCGTGTTCCTTATTTTGTGGGCCACCGCAATCGCAACCCAAAACGTGGCTGTTCTTGCGCAACAAATTCCGCAATATCGAAGCATTCTTGACGCCAAACTTCTGGAGTTTAATACAGACCTTACCGCGCGCGGTATTCATTTTGACTTGGATACTTTGATTTCAAAAACAAATCCCAGCGATGTGCTGGGATACGCCAGCGATTTCGTGAAGGCGCTGGCCAACTTGGCTCAAAGCGGATTGTTCGTGATTCTTACGCTGGCATTTTTATTGGGCGAGGCGTCCGTGTTGCCAAGCAAAATACGTATGATCACTGGAAAGCCCGAGGATGATCTTGGGCGATATCGAAAAATCATGATCGATATCCAAAGCTACTTGGCCGTGAAATCACAGACAAACTTTTTAACCGCGGTATTGGTCACGCTGAGTTGCTACGCGCTGAACACTCCCTACGCTTTATTTATTGGGCTGGCTGCTTTTTTTCTAAATTACATTCCAACTTTTGGCGCCATCATCACGGCAATTCCAGCTGTGTTGCTTTGTTTGGCGGTGAACACTTGGCAAACTGCGCTGATGATGTTGGCGCTGCAAGTGTTCATTAATTTGGCGATTGGAAGTTGGTTGGAACCAAAATTATTTGGTCGCAAACTGGGCTTAAGCGCCGCGGTTGTATTTTTAAGCCTGGTATTTTGGGGCTGGATCCTTGGACCCGTGGGCATGTTCTTAAGCGTGCCGCTCACCATGCTGGTTAAAATATTGCTGGATAACACCGAGGAATTTAAATGGATCTCAATTTTGCTTGGGCCGGGGAAGTCTTGACAACGTGCTTGCGTAATTGTTCCACGGGAATGGATAAGAAAATTTTTCCAAGTTCTGGATCAAAGTGTTTGCCAAGACACTTCTGAATTTCATTCAATACTTCTTCTACTTCGCGAGCCGGCCGAAACACCCGATCGCTCGTCATGGCGTCAAAGCAATCCGCGATACAAATAATCCGCCCAAGGAGCGAAATGTTTTCACCCGCGAGCTTTTGTGGATAGCCCGACCCATCCCATTTTTCATGATGCTCCAGAACACCAGGAAGCACATCGCGCATTTGAGGAATTTCGCGCAAGATTTCAAATCCCTTGGCTGGATGCTTTGCGATTTGAGCAAACTCTTCAACCGTCAAGGGCGATACTTTGAAATAAACCGAGTCAGGCAAGCCGATCTTGCCGATGTCATGCACGGTTCCGCACAGACGTGCACGTTCAATCATGTCCACACCTAGGCTTGCGGACTCTGCCAACATTTTTGCAAATATTGCCACGCGATCCGAGTGGCCACGCGTGTATGGATCTCTGGCGTCAATCGCGGAGATCAACGCATGCATCGTTCCGCCAAATAGAAGCTCTCGCTCCTTTGCGAAACGTTGCTCCATGCGTCCGCGTTGGTGATTGCCCAAGCTTTGAGCCGCCATGCGCGCAACGGCGCCAGAAATACTGGCTATTTGCGTGAGCATGGCTTCGTCGCGCAAGCGGGAATCATCCAAATATAAAAATCCAAAGAGCACTCCAGACAATTCCACTGGAATACAAATCGCACGGCGAACATTCATGCCCTGCAAACTTGCGGCAATGGTTGCGCTTGTCGAACTATCATTGGCTTTGGCAATCACGGGCCCCCGACGAGCCTGCCGAAGCATTGATCGGCTCATGCGTGGAGTACCTGCGGCATCATGGATATCGCCAACTTGGGCCAACACTTCAACCGACTCGCCTTGACCCAACACACGCACAAATGCGACATTTTCAAATTCTGTGGATTTCGCCACGGCGTGAACCAGAGCCTGAAATACTGATGCTTCGTCCTTGGCTTGGTGAATCACCTCGCCTGCCGCCAGAAGAAGTAAGAGTTGATTGTGTGCAAAGCTGGCGGCGTCCTTGATCTGAACGCGCTCAACTTGAGTTGCATCTTTGGCATTTTCGTTGCCACTTGCGATCACAACGGTGAGGGATGGATCAATCGCAACATGCTGATCGACTACTTCAAAATTCCACGGAGTAATTTCAATTTGATCGCCGTGACGCAATGGCAGAGAACGCCCGAATTGCAAGCGCATACCGTTCACAAATGTTCCACCAGAACTTCCCGCATCGTTGATCCGCCAGCCGCCAATTTCTGCGCCAACGGAATCCGTCCATTGCAGCGTGGCATGGTTGCGGCTTACCGCACGGTCGGCCAGCGTGATCGAGCATTGCTGATCGCGACCAATTGTGATTGGACCGGGCGGCACAAGTTGATGCCTGACTTCATTGGTTTGGTTGTTGGAAATGAGCCAAAAATCTGACATCAATAAATCATAACTCAATATTGTTTACACATTGAATTGTGCGCCGAGTGATTGAAGTTTCTCACGGCTTGGTCAAGCGCAATTCTTGGGCGGCGTTGACTGTGCTTTCAGGTATTGCCGGCAATCCCAAAAGTTTAAGACACGTGTTTGCGGCATCCGCGTTGCGAATGGGTGGAAGCTTGCCAACGGTGAATCGCTCGCTTGCGGCGGGTTGATGGCGACAATTCATGTTGATGGAATAAAGATCCACTGGTGATTGATACGTTGGACTCCAAACACAAAATGGAATTGTGAAATTGATCGCCGCCTCGGGATCGCTGTGACTTATGAACGGCACTCCGCCGCCATGATCCGCCGTGAGAACAATTGCCACGCGTCCATTCAAAGTTGGCGACTTGTTGATTGCAGAAATAAGTTCGCCGATGGCCTTGTCAATCACGAGCAGTGATTGGCGATAGGGGGAGCCGTCGGCGAGGTCCCAACCAGTTCCATGACCCGCGGCATCGGGCGCGCCGAAATGAAGAAATGAGAAGGAGCGTTTTTTATTTCCATCGGCGCTATGAAGGAACGCCATTTGTTGCAGAGTTTCGTCCATCGGGTGGTGCGTACAAATAAAGCAATCAACCTTGTCTTTTCCATAATCGGGAGCCATGGCGTCGACGGCGCCAACGTCCACGCCATAACTCTGCTCGAACAATGCAAACTTCCACTTGCCCGCGATCAACGCGGTTTGCAAACCCTCGTCATGCGCCACATCAAAGATGCTGGAAATATATTTTTCACGCTTGGCATGCAGCGTTCCGCCCATTGTTCGTGAAGGCGGATCGGTATTTCCAACCCAGCCATGGCCCTGCTCGCCCGCGGTCAATCGACCCGTGATCATGTTGGCATGATTTGGAAGCGTGACAGAAATATCAGGATCGCAACGAGCCTGCGCGGTCCATGCGCCCTGCGTGAATTGCTTCAGGGCGGGATGCAAATCCACAAGCGGCGGCAAAATCGCTTCGGGGCGCAAGCCATCCACGGAAATTAAAATCACGTGTTGAATTTGTGGGGACGCATTCGCCTGACTGGCTTGCTCACCAACGTCGTGCGAAGCGGTGGCGCCGCCAAACGGATTCGCGGCGATGATCACGCCCAGCGCAGCGACACATACTGCTGGGAGCATAAATGTGAACTGAAATGTATTTTTCGCGCGAGACATTTTGGTTTGTAATTTTGCAATAATCGATCAGTGAAACTACATCATCTTTATTCAGATTATATTGCGGCTGGATGTTGAAATAAAAACCCCGCCATTGTTCTTCAATGACGGGGTGTTTAAGTGGACCTGATCGGGATCGAACCGACCGCCTCTTCCATGCCATGGAAGCGCTCTACCAAATGAGCTACAGGCCCAAAGTTGCCAAATTAAATTCAGCCGCAATCAAACCACTATGCCTAAATTTCACGGCATCGACGGTGAAACATTGTACATACTGCCGCCGCATTTGACGATGGCTTGAAAAGTCATATGCCCACTCGGGCGTGGAGAATTCAGTACCTATGCCGCGCCGATAGACTCGTTGAGAGTGGTCATCAATGTGGCTTTTGGAACCGCGCCAACCCATTTCTTAATGAGTTGCCCTTGCTTGAACAGCAAGATGGTTGGAATACTTTGAATGCCATACTTCAATGCGATGGATTGGTGGTGATCAATATCAACCTTGCCAACCTTGGCTTTGCCTTTGGTTTCTTCAGCGACTTGGTCGATGGTGGGGCCGAGCATGCGGCACGGTTGACACCACTCAGCCCAAAAGTCCACCAACACCGGAACGGCGCTCTTGAGAACTTCGCTGTCAAAATTTGCTTCTGTGAATTCGATTGTGCTTGGGCTGGCCATGGTTTCCTCATCAACTGCGGACGATGTGTCCTGAATATTTTCGCTGTCTATCGCTGCCGGACGATCCGCTAGCGATGAATTGATGCTAGCAAGCAGCGCACGCCGCGGAAATGCTTAGGAATTGCCGATGTTCCAACACGTCGTGGACGCGCAGAATGGCGACGCCGCCTTGCGCGGCCAACGCGGCGGCGGCGAGCGATGCGGGCAATCGTTGGCTTGGATCAGTGGCGCCACTCGCGGCGCCTAAGAAACTTTTGCGGCTGAGGCTTGCCATGACTGGGAATTGACATGCAGTGATTTCATTCATGCGGCGCAATAATTTAAAATTGTCATCCACGCTTTTTCCAAACCCAAATCCGGGATCAATGACAATGCGCTCGTTCCGCACGCCGAAAGACCGTGCGCGCTCCGCCAAGCGTAAAAGTTGGGCCAACACGTCCTGCACAACATCGTTGTACGTCGGCACGATTTTATATTGATCGCTGTATTGATCTTGCTCTGGCGGCCGCAATCGATGCATGAGAATCAAACCCGCGTTCGCATTCGCCGCAACGCGCAATATATTTTCGTCTTCCTCGCCCCCGCTGACATCATTGACAATATTCGCGCCCGCCGCAATGGCGGCCTCCGCGACCAGGCTTAATGTTGTGTCCACGCTGATGGGAACGCTTGATCGCTGCCGCAAAGCGCGAATGACAGGCTCGATGCGGCGAATTTGTTCGGCGGCTGAAACGCGCTGCGCGCCAGGGCGAGTGCTTTCGCCACCAACATCAAGAATGTCGGCGCCCTCGCTGGCCAGTCGCAGGCCGTGCTCGATGGCTTGCGTGGGCGTTGTGAATTGTCCGCCATCTGAAAATGAATCTGGAGTGCAATTAAGAATGCCCGCAAGCAATGGCCCCGTGGCAAATGAAATTGGCGCGTGCGCGGCGATGGACCAGGATGTGGCTGGTGGATGAATATGCGTCACGGTTTTTTAAGCGCAGGAGTTGGCGGCGGTGTTGGCGTGATGTCTGGGGATGATTTAATTTCCGAATCATCATTGGCGGAATTGCTCGTGCTATCTTTTGTTTGCTGACTTTCTTGCTGACTTTCTTGCTGGCCCTCTTGCTGGTCTTCTTGTTGGGCTTCTTTGCGATCGGCATACGCCGCAACCACAACACCAATTACGTTGGTTGGAATCATGGTGGCAGTTTCAATTTTTCCGCCATCGATTGAAAGCGCAAAAGCGATCGGCTCTATATCTGGCGAAGCATCGGGGATCTCCAACCCACCCATTGGAAACGCGTTGATAGTTTGTCGAACAACATTTAAAAGCGATCCCACCCCAACAAATCCCAGGACATCGGGTTTGGGCATCATCCAATTCCGAAGCGCTGTAATGACCGCGTCTGTTTGCAAAGAATTTGCGCCCGTGGTGGTGGCGATGGCGCGCTCAAGAACATCAGGGCGTTGACTGAATGTGACGAAGACGCCATCTGGAAATGCTTTCACGAAACCGGTCGGGCCCTTAGGTCCATACAAAACAGTTCGGAAGATGCGCTCCATTGGATTGATTCGGCGAGCGGGTTGGCCGTTCTTTGGCAGCGGAATTTCTTTCACCAGAAATGCGTCGGTTTTTGTTCCATTCTTCAATACGCGGTCTGTTTCCCAAGTTACTTCGCGTTTCTGTCCATCCACTTCTGCGGAAAGTGAAAGCATCCATTGTTGCAAAAGTGATTTTGCAGTCACGCCATCCGTTGCGCCCAGCCAAAGCATGGCTTCGTTCAGCAAACCGCCGCCCACCACGCCCAACTTACTGGGATAGATCGCCATCTGAATGGAGGTGACGAGAGATTTATTTTGCTCCAGCCACGACGGCGCTTGTTGGCCGCCAGGAATCAACGCGGCAAGATCCAGGAACGCTTGTGTTCCACCAAGGCCAACGATGTCCGCGGACATGGCCACAACAAATGGTCCGCGCGGCAAGTGATTTAAATTGGCGCCCGTGTGCGCGCCGCCGTGCGCCGACTTTGCCAACTCACTTGCGGGATCCAACACGGCGTAACTGCGGACTAAAACACCTAGAGGATCCACGTCGATGCTTGTGACGCCGTCAGTGAGTCCCTCCAATAATTTCGCCATGTGCTCACGCGGCGCAATGGGTTGATCCTTGGTCGACGTATTTTCTTTTTCATTGAGCGTGGGCGATTGCTCATTTTTTTCTAGAACTTCGCGCCCACGCTCTTGCATGTCGGCCAAAGATTCTGGACCAGCCCACAAACCAATATCACCATCGCAGAAAAGTGCAAAACCACGCTCGCCCAAGCGTTTTTTCAGCTGATCGGAAAGTCCCGCCTTGCGGATATACGCGCGGGCAAGCTCGGGGCTTAGGCTGACCACAACGGCGCCGTCAATTATTTTTACATAGATCATTTTACCGCGCCATCGAAACGCGTCGGGCGCGGTGGTGGGCACGGCTTCGAAATTAGCCTGAAGAAATTGTTCGCTGTTGATTGTTGGAATCACCGCGCACCACTGCAGCGACTTGTCGGGCGCGGTTGCAAACCACACGACGAATGCACCGCGATCATTCATTCCTGGTCCCACTCCAAACTGGCTCTTCAGAAGATCAAGCGGCTTCATCTGCGTTAACGCTTGCATGCGCTCAAGTTTCGCCGCAAGCTCGCCCATGTCTTCGCCTAGGGATTGCGCGTCCGGCACAACCACCAAACTTGCGGCGTCCGCGGGAGCCATGTCGATGGCGCTTAAAAACGCGGCCGCATTGGGTATGCGACGAGTTGGGGCTTGATTTTGATTTTGATTTTGCGTTTGCGTTTGAATATGTGCGGCGTTGGCGTGAAGCGGCGACGCAAGAACTGCCATGCTAAGAATTATGGTTGAAGCATTAAAGATCGATGTTGATACACGCATTAGAATTCTTTCGAGCAAGTTGTGCGCAGAACCGAGTTGAAGTTGAGAAATGAATTGAGCCAAAGTAAAAACTTGAAAATGAACTTTCCTAGCCTCGCATAAACCCCCTCCGAGCAACTACTGTACGGGAGTGTTGACTCCCGAAATTATCACGTGGTCCATTTCTGGCGCCGGACTGGTGGGCGCCACGGCGGCGGCGTTGGCGTGGTTGTTGCGCGCGGCTGGCTGGAAAAATTCCTGGATTGCCGCGGGAATATGTGTTGGCGTGTTCTTTGGGCCGCTCTGCGCCGCCAAAGCATTCCCGGATTTATACGAACGTCTGATTGATGGATGCTCAGAGCAGCGCAAAGAAGTTTTACGATCGCAACGCGCCACGGAAGCATTGTTGCTCGCCGCAACAACAACTCAAACAGTTCCCGCCGAGTCAGTTGTGATTGAACTTGACGCCGCGCGCCGAAGTGCGGAAATTCGCCTGCAAGAAAGCCGAACCGCATTTGATCACGGAGCCTTATGGGTGGTCGCATTGCTGGCAGCGACCGTCACGTTGGCGCGATCACCTATGTCCGGTCGCATACGTTGGTGGATGGGCGGCGGATTGGCCATCGGAGCATGGACTGTTTTAATTCCAATCGCCGTGGTTTTTCTGGTGGCCAAAATTGAAACACAAGAAGTGCTTGCAACATGGAGCCTTGTTGCCGCGGCCACTGTGGCGTTTGGGGCGGCGTTGCCCCGCGGCACTGAACGCTGGATGACCATGGGCTTGCTTGCGGAAAATTCCTCATCCATTGACGCGGCCCGAGGCTGCGCTGGATTTATTTCATTCACAGTGGCTTGCATGGCGGCTTGGGGAATGGAATTTGATTCGGCCGCGGCGTGGCTGCTTCCTTGGGGAACCATGTTGGCCGCGTGGGGATTACGCGATCTTCCAAATACATTTTTATCGCGCAGTTTTGGACCAGCCACGGCGGCGGCGGTTGCGATCGCTTTAAGCCGCGTTGATGTGTTGCACGAATTTCGAGTGGCGCCAACAGTGGGACTTTATTTCGCCGGGGAAGATTTGCGATGGATCGCGGCGGCAAGTGGATTTGCATTAACGCTGGCAGTTCCGTGGCTGCGTTCATTGCGCGTGGCGTTGGCAATTTCCAGCGCGCCATTGCCACAAGCCGCGCTGGCCTCGACGGCTTTAATGATTGGCGTGCTTCCAAATTGGATGGGCGTTTCGCTGTTGGCGGCGGCGGCAACAACGGAAGTGCTTCTGCCCCTGCGCCAAATCACAGCAAAGCAACTCGAGAAAAATATTCACGAAACGCCACTGTGAATCATTGGCGTGATGCGAAAATTTATTTTTGCTTCGGATCGGAAGGCTCGGCTGGTTTTAAACCCAAAGCTTGCTCGATCGCGGCCACCAACGCCTTGTCGTCGGGCGCAACATTGCTGGCATAAAATGCGATCGGTTGCCCCTGCTTATTGACCACATATTTGCTGAAATTCCATCCGGGCGATTTGCCGATTCGCGTTCCAAGAAATTCATAAATTTCGCTTTGGCCTGGTCCAGGCTTGGTTTGCTCTTTGGACAACATTGGAAATGTCACGGAATATTTAGAGGAGCAAAATTCCTTGATTTCTTTTTGGCTGCCTGGCTCTTGACCACCAAAATCATTGCTTGGGATTCCAAGCACCACAAGTCCTTTGTCTTTGTAAGTGTCATACAACTTTTGTAGACCGGCATATTGACCCGTGAAGCCGCAACGACTTGCGACATTCACGACCAAGACAACTTTGCCTTGATATTGCGGAAGATCCGCGGGCGCTCCGTCGAGTGTGGTTGCTTTGATTGAATACATGCTGCGATCCTTCCATTTTTGAACAAGCTCGGCATTTTGCGGAGCGGATTGGGCACACGCAAATCCAGTGACCGCCGCTATTGCGCCAAGAATTGTGGATGTGATATTTCTTTTCATGCACCCATAGTAGGCACAATTATGGAGTGAATTCAACAACGCAGATTCCCTCGTTAGTATTTGTTTGTGTCCTCTTTCCAAAGCGAAGATTTAACCCCAACCGTTCCGCCTCCAGGCCCATTGGTGACGGTTGATTTAACAGAACCAAGAGCCAAACTTATTTTGGAGAGGGTTCGTCAACGCGTGGCGATGTGGGGCGATACTGGGAGAACGCTGCATCGGGCATTCGACGCGGTGCAGGCCGCGAATCAATTGGTGGGTTCTGGTCCTGGGGCGATGGGCGCGGAATTTCGTCCCATTGGTAGACGCGTTCTTCGACTGAATGAAATTTCAGAGGAGGAGGCATTCTGGATCATCGGAGATGTGCGGGGAGATGTGTTGGCGCTTGAAACTGTTCTTGCGTTTATTGATGAGGCCACGGGAAGAGGCCGCTCGCCGCAAATTGTTTTTCTTGGCGACTTGGCCGCTGGAACTTTGGGCGATGCAGCTTGCTTGGCGATCGCACTTGAGCGATTCGCGGCCGCTCCTAGCCGCACTATTTTTATCGCCGGCGATCGGGAACTTGCGCTGACTTTGGAGAATGAAAAAGCAACTGATGATCGCAAGCCGCGCGGACTGGCGGACATGCCCGTACCCGACGCGCTTCAAAATTCACTACGTAATCTGGCGCGCGCATTTTCGGAGCTTGTTGAAAAAATTCCGGTAGCCGCGATCTGTCCAGACGGAATGTTGCTGGCACATAGCGCGCTTCCACGCGAATCGATTTTGGCGGCGATTGAGAATGCGCAGATACTGGAGTCGCAACCAAATGTTCTGCGAGCCTTTGCGTTTGATCGGCTACATCCGCGAGAGCCGCAAGTAATTCCGTCGGCGATATCAGGTGAAGGGCCCGCAAAGCCCGAGGACTTTGCAAAATCCCTGCAGTCCTTAAATCGAATATTTGAGATACCCGTGGTTCGAATGGTGCGCGGCCACGACGCCGCGCCGGAGGGACATCGTTGGTTTCGTCATTATGGCGATGGAATTTTGTTGACCATCACCACCATGGCGGATGAATTGCCAATCGAGATTGGTGGCGGCCGTAGAAAACCATCCGTGGCACGATTGAAGTCCAAGCGTTTGCGCGTGGTGCGATTTGAAATTCCCGAGTCCATCGCGATCGTTGCGCAACAAATATTTCCAAATCAACCCGCGGTCATACATAAAGAAATTTCTTCG
>CAIKXA010000068.1 GCA_903831295.1 uncultured bacterium
CCTTGATGATTTGCGGATTCGTCTGAATTTGGTGCAGTCCCATCACCGCCAAAAGTAGGAACCAAGCGATCATGATCGGGCCGAAGAATTTGCCAATGCTACCGGTGCCAAATTGCTGCTCCGCGAAGAGGCCGGTTAAAATGGCCAAGGTGATTGGCACAATCGCCTCACCAATCCATGCTGGGGGATTGGGCAACTCCTTCAAACCCTCAACCGCGCTGAGCACCGAAATGCTTGGGGTAATCAAGCCATCACCAAATAAAAGTCCCGCGCCCAACATGGCCAGCAGCACAAGCGTGCGGGTTCGAAGACCGCGGCCTTTGTTGAGAGACCTGGGAATAAGAGACAGTAAGGAAAATATTCCGCCCTCACCGTGATTTGTGGCGCGCAGAATCATGAGCAAATATTTCAGATTCACGGTGATCAACAGCGCCCATGTCATCATGGACAGAATTCCCAAAATATATCCCTCATCGATTGGATTGGAATGACTGCGATGCTCGATGCAGGCTTTCAGTGCATACAGCGGACTGGTTCCAATGTCGCCAAAGACAATGCCAATAGCCGCCAACGAAAGCGCGGCGGTTTGCTTGGGAGTCAATCGAATCGCGGTGTGCGAGTGGTGCGATTCTGAAGTTGGTGCGGCGTTGTCCTGCATTGCGGGTAACCCGAAGGGTGAACGATTCTACATTGAATTGCGTTGCGTTTCCTTCTTCAAGCAACTCAAGCGCAAGTATGCCTATGAATCACAATAGATGCGGCTCGATGCAACGTGCTGTAAGCGCCGAAATATGCGCCGAACAAGTTCACTTTGTGATCGCCATGAGTTGGTCAAACAGCGATTTGGCGCGCCACCTGCACCGCGAACATTTCAAATGTGCGGGCGGAATCAAGCGATGTTCCATTCTTAGTTGATTGATCCGCGGCGATCGCGGCGGCGAACATTTTTGCGGCCACTCGCGGGTGCACTCGGCGAGCGATGCGGGAAATACTGCCCGCGCTTGGCCCCCACAACTTCAGCGCCTTGGCCACATCGCCTTCATTTTTTCCGCTTGCAAGCATGCGGCTGGCGTCATGGATTTTGCGCGTGAGATCAACAAGGCTCCAGCCAATCATGACTTCAGGAACACGACTGACAGTGAGCAACTCGTGAAGCAATTGCAATGTCGCCGCTGCGTCGCCCGCAAGAACCGGTTGTTGAATTTCCCACGCTTGCTCCTCGCGGCTGAGCCCGGTGAATTCTTGCACAAGCTTGCGCGTAATTATCACGCCGGTCTCGCCAGGCTGCGCCGCGGCGGAGGCGAGCTTGCACAACTCCGTGTCAAGGCGCGCCAAGTCGCAGCCAATTTTTTCTATCAACAAATCAGCGGCGCTTGATTCAAGCGTGGCCGTGTAGGTTTGTTTGGCGCGCTGCACGCACCAATCGCGCGCCTCCGCATCGCCAGGCGAATCGCACTTCAACACGGCGCCAACTTTGGCAACCATTTTGTCAAAATTTCCAGGGCGCCAACCAGAGGCGCTACGCATAAGAAGCGTGGACTCCGCCTGTGGATTTTCCGCGTAGCGCTCCATGGAGCGGCGGCGATCCTCGCTACCCATGAACGCCTCCGCGTTGTCCACGATGACCAATTTGTGCGTGGCCAGAAGACCGAACATGCGCAACTCATCAAGCACCGTGGCCAGCGAAGTGGTGGCGCCATCAAAATCAAATCGATCCACGCTGCCAAATTGTTTTTTGAGATCGGCCTCCAAAGCATGCGAGCGTTCCAGACGCAGCAACGAATCTTTTCCAGTGAGAACCACAACGCGCATATCGGCGTTGACTTGGTTGGTGTTGGAAGTTTCGCGCTTGGCCATTGGCGCAAGAGTATCTTTAAGAGCGCCGCGAGCGGCGAGAAAAATCAACGCGTCATCGCTTACCTTCTACCCGTGAACGTTTCCAATTCGCAATCTTTCAACGCCGCAGCAGAAGCCAACTTTGATGGCTTGGTTGGCATGACCCACAATTACGCAGGACTTGCGGCTGGAAATATGGCCAGCCAAAACAACGCGGGTCGCGTTTCAAAACCCAGAGCCGCGGCGTTGCAAGGAGTTGCAAAAATGGAGGCCGTCGCGGCGTTGGGCGTGACGCAATGTTTTTTTCCGCCGCAAGAGCGCCCAGCAATATGGGCACTACGTGAACATGGCTTCACCGGTCCAGACGCGAGCGTGCTTGCGCAAGCGCACGCCAACAAGCCGCATTTGCTTGCGCAGTGTTGCAGCTCAAGTTTCATGTGGAGCGCAAACGCCGCGACCGTGGCGCCCGCGCAAGACACGCGCGATCAACGAACGCACGTGGTGGTGGCCAATTTAAAGTCCATGACGCACCGCGCCATTGAACCGCCCTGCACGCGCGCCATGTTGAACGCGGTTTTCACTGACCGCGAGCGATTTGAAATTCACCACGCGCTTGCCGCCAACGCCGACATGGGTGACGAGGGCGCCGCAAATCACACGCGCTTATTTGACGTGGCGCATGCCAACCAGCCTGCCATGCATTTTTTTGTGTACGGAATTGACTCGGCGAACCCGCAACTTCAACCAAAGATTCATCCGGCGCGACAAACATTGCAAGCCAGCCGGCGTGTGGCGGAGGTATTGCAACTGGATCCCGCGCGTTGCGTGTTCGCGCAGCAAAATCCAGAAGCTATTGATCAAGGTGTTTTTCACAACGATGTGGTCGCCGTTGGCAATGCATCCACGTTGCTCTATCACCAAGATGCCTGGCTTGATCACGACCGCGTCATAGACTCGCTCGCGCAGCGCGTGGGCGATTCGTTTTGTCCCATCACTGTCAAACGAGATGAACTCACCATTGCTGAGGCGGTGACGACCTACTTATTCAACTCGCAACTGGTGACAACGCCGGACGGCTTCATGACGTTGGTGTGCCCAAGTGAAGTTGAACATCACGCGCGCGCCAACGCCGTGGCCCTGCGCATTCAACAAGATTCGCGCAATTCAATTTCGCGCATCCTATATATGGATGTGCGCGAGAGCATGCGCAACGGCGGCGGTCCAGCATGTTTGCGCTTGCGTGTGCCACTTGCGCCAACTACGAGCCACGCAACGAACCAAACATCTGGCGCAAATATTTTGACGGGCGTTCATAAGGGCTGCATATTCAACACGGAGCGCGCGGCGCAATTGCGCGCATGGATTGAGCGCTGGTATCCCGAGGAACTCACGCCCGAAGATCTTGCCGATCCGCAACTTCTCATACGCAACCGCGACGCGCTTGACGCGCTCACTCAACAATTGGGCCTTGCGTCCATCTATCCATTTCAAGGCGTTTCGCTCTTGAAATCGTAAATTAAAAAGTTCTCCAACACCGCATCACAAGATCCGTGTCGTCGCTATGATTCCACCTCCATGTCGACGCAATCGATTCAATTACCGCACGAAGTTCTATCTTCGATCATTCGTTCCAACACCAATTCCACGAGTTACCAACGAACTCGCGAGATGACCATTGAC
>CAIKXA010000069.1 GCA_903831295.1 uncultured bacterium
AGCACAGTCATGATGTGGATTGGCGCGGCCATATTCACCGGCATGGAGCGCAAATATCACGAGCGCATTGGCGAGTTTGGATATCGCTTGTGGGTTGATTCCAAAGAGGCGGTGTGCGCGGGCTTGATCGCGGGTTGGGCGCTGCTTGGAATTGGCGATGGCATTATCGCGGCGGTGACAGATTTTCCAGAGACCGAAGCCGAGGTTGTGCAGATGGAAAAGAGCGCGGCAGAGGCGGCGTTACAGTTGGTGGATCCTGGAGTCAATGCTGGCGTCAAGAAATAATTGCACAACAAGAAGTAGCTCACAGAATTGTGATGGTGAAAATATCTCACCCACGAAACGGGGTTTCGGCAATTCCTTGAACGCCGGGATCGCACACAAACAAACTTCCCGCAAGCGGCTCTCTTTCTATGTCAGCAGGCGAAAGCGTTTCGCGCGCGCTGCTGATATAGAGCGTCTTGAAATCAGCGCCGCCAAAAGCGCAACTAGTGCCGCGGCTCACGGGAAGAATCACTTCGCGTTCGGCTTTGCCTTGCGGGTCGTAGCGCACAATTCGTCCGCCGCCAACATGCGCGCTCCAAATAAATCCGTCCGCGTCAACAGTGAGGCCGTCTGGAAATTCCTTGCCCTTGGGATCAAGTTGTATGAACGGGCGACGATTTGAAATCTCGCCAGTGGCGTTGTCAAAGTCGTATGCGAACACGGCCCAGCGAAAACTTTCCGTGTGATACATGGTGCGGTTGTCGGGGCTCCAGCCTGTTCCATTGGAGCAAATCACTTCTCCATGCTCGCGTTTCACCTGGCCCGCGCCCGTGAAGCGGTACAAACTCCCGGTGGGGGACATCCAATTCGCGTCGCCCATGGTGCCCGCCCACAAACGTCCAGCGCGGTCGCACTTGGCGTCGTTGAAACGATTTCCAATTTGATCTGGCTCAGGATTTCCAGCGCGCGTGATAGCGCCAGTTTCAAAATTCATAAACGCAAATTCCTTTTTTAGCGTCAGCACCAGGCCGCCACCCGCGCGCAAATTCACCGCTGTCACAATGTCATCAAGCGTTTTAAAGATATTTTTTCCGGTGCGTGGATTAAATCGTTGCACCCGGTTGCGGCGAATGTCGACCCAATACAACTGGTTCATGTTTGGGCACCAAATTGGCGACTCGCCAACAATTGAGTCATCGCGCCACGCCACTTCTGGTTTGATCTGTTTCATGTTGCCGCCCGCGTCCTTTGCACATTGAGTGTTGGAACTATTCATGCATCACCTTTCACTTTCTGAAGGCCGTGCCCGTGCGACAACGCGAACGCGTGCGTTTGAGTTTTTCCCGTGTACACAATGCTGGCGATTCCGCCAGCGCAGACCAATGCGATTCCAAACAGCGCAGTCAGGTCCAAAGAAGTGTTCCACGCCATCCATCCAATAATGCCGGAAAATATCACCACGGAATAATTAAACGGAGCAATTTGCGCTGCCGTGGCGTGCTTGTACGCAAGAATAATAAACAACTGCCCCAGCGCCATGAATACTCCCACGCCAAGCAAATACATCCACTGATTGCCTTGGGGAGTTTGCCACTGCATGAACGCGAATGGCAATGTGGCCACAGTGGAAATGAAGAAGTAGTAGAACAAAATAGTGTCTGATTTGTCGGTGCTTGAAAGTCTGTTCACGCTAACCAGCGCCACGGCCGAAAATGCGGCGGCGCTGATGGCGATGAGCGCGGCTGGGTCTTTCAACAATTCAGCGCTTGGCTTCAGGATCATGATCACGCCCACAAATCCAACAAGCAAACTGGCGATCACAGCGGGGCGTATGGCGGTGCGCATCCACACCAGTGCGACAATCGGAATGAACAATGGCGCGGCGTTAGCCAGAAGCACGGCGTCCACCAGCGCGATTTTTTTAACCGCGATGAAGAACAACGCTTGTGATAAAAGTCCGGTGAGCGCGCGCACAACATGTAACCCAATCCGCGTGGTGCGCAGTTCTTTTGTTCCGTGGCGAAGAATGAATGGCGCAAACAACAACAGGCTGATTCCATTTTGAAAGAACACCAGTGGTCCCGTGGGCAAGTCCGCCGCGGCTTTGCCAAACGCGCTCATAATGGCGATGCACAAGAACGCCACGACAATCAGAAATATTCCTTTGGTCAAATTTGCTGTAGGTGCGGGCGCAATGTGTGGGTCGGTCACGGGGGAATTCACGCTTGAAACTCTATTGAAAACCATTCATGCGACCATCTTTTCTGAATGCAATACTTTATTTGGTCTTCTCCAGCAGAATGTCGCCCACCCGCAACGCGTTGGCGATGATTGTGAGCGACGGATTCACCGCGCCGCTTGAACAGAAGAACGAGCCATCGACCAAATACAAATTATCCACGTCATGGGCGCGGCAATCCGTGTTCAGCACACTGCTCTTTGGATCCGTTCCAAACTTGCATGTTCCATTCTGATGGCCAACGCCCTCCAGTGGAATGCGCTTTTTAAAATACGCCTCATGTGGAATCACATGCGATCCATCGACGCGCTTCAACACGTCGGTCCAGCGATCCATAAGGCGAGTGAACGCCTCCACATTGTTGGGCGTGTAGCTCAACTTAATTCCTTGGCCTTCAATCCACTGCACGCGATTTTCGGCCGCGGGTAAATCTTCGGCGGTCAGCCACCACGGAACGGCGCGCGCGGCCATTTCCTCCAGCACAATTCCTGGAGTCATCCACGGCGCGTCGCCGCGCATCATTTCGGTGTGGAAGGATCCAATCAGCTGAATGCCGCCCATTGGATAATTAAATCCTGGCTCGCCAAAATAGAAATCATTCACCGCGAATGTTTTTTGATAGCGACTTGGATTGTGCTTGGTGGCGTGCACGGAAAGAATGGCGCCCGCTTGATGGAACATAAAGTTGCGGCCCACTTGGTCGGAACTATTGGCCAGGCCATTTGGGTGCGCGGCGCTTGTGCTGCGCAAAAGAAGCGCCGCTGAATTAATGGCGCCGCACGAAACAATCACAATATCCCCGTGAAACTGCGTGGTTTCGCCGCCGGCAATCTTGGCCTCCACCGCGGTGATCTCACGGCCATTGGGCCCAGTGATCAACTTGGTGACATGCGCGTTGGTGATCAGCGTGACATTGTCCTGATGATGAATCGGGCGCACGCAATTCACATCGGCGTCGGCCTTGGCGTCCACCATGCACGGATATCCGTCGCATGTGTCGCAGCGAATGCACTTGCTGTCTTCCATGTTCTTCTCATCAATGTTCAAACCAATGGGAACAGGAAATGGATGGTGGCCAAGTTTGGTCACGCCATCGAACAATTCCTGAATGCGCGGCTCATTGCTGACCGCTGGAAATGGATACGGAGCGTTCGAAGGCGGCTCGGTTGGATCCGTGCCGCGTTTGCCGTGCACGTTATAAAGAATCTCGGCCTGCGTGTAGTAAGGCTCGAAGTCCTTGTAACTAATCGGCCATGCGGGCGAAATACCGCCGATGTGCTTGAGCACTTCAAAGTCGCGTTCGCGCAAACGAAACAGCGCCGCGCCGTACACCTTGGTATTGCCACCAACCCAATAGCCCGTTCCAGGATGAAGCGGCTTGCCATCTTTGTCCTGCCAAACTTCGGTGGTGTGGTAGCGATTCTTCAGGAACACTTGCGTGGTGCTCCAATTTTCCTTTTCGCGTGGAAGAAATGTTCCGCGCTCCAGAATAAGAATTTTTTTTCCAGCCTTGGCTAATTTCTGCGCAATGGTTCCGCCGCCCGCGCCGGTACCAATGATGATGAAGTCATAACGAGTTTGCATAGTGTTTCTCCTGCGGAAAGTTGCGTAGTCACTTCAATGTTGCAAGCGACTAGATTTGAATGATTTCAAGCTAAATTGAACTAGCTTTTATTGCTCGTGATAATTGCGGATCAGTCCGCCGTCCACAAAGAATGTCGCGCCAGTCATGTACGCCGCGTCGTCGCTTGCCAGGAACGCTGCAAGACCCGCCACATCATTTGGCGTGCCCAAGCGGCCCAGCGGAATCTTGGACTCCAGCAACTTCATCAGCTCAGGATTGTTCAACAACGCTTTGTTGATTGGCGTTGCGATTGCGCCCGGCGCGATGTTGTTCACGGTGATTCCTAACGGGCCAAGCTCCACGGCTAAGTTGCGGCACAACATTTTCAGTCCGCCCTTGCTGGCGCAATAGGTTGAGAAGTGGGGGAATGCCATTTCCTCATGCACTGAACTCATGTTGATGATGCGGCCCGTTCGCTTGGTGGCGATCAAGTGGTTCACAAAATCCTGCGTGATAAAAAAAGTTCCGCGCAAATTAATTTGCATCACAAAGTCGTACTCCGCCTCCGTCACGTTCCAAAAATCGGCGCGCTTCTCCACGCCGGCGTTGTTCACCAGAATGTCAATCTTGCCCAACTTGGCAACGCCATCGGCAATCACGCGGCGGTCATCGGCGGTGTTGGCCAAGTCGCCTGCGATCATGTGCACCTTGCGGCCAAGCTTGGTGATTGCGTCGGCGGTTTGCTGCGCGCTTTCTCCAATGGCGCGATCATCAACAATCACATCTGCGCCTTCTTGCGCCAATCGAATGGCAACGGCTTGTCCAATGCCTTGAGCGCTTCCGGTGACCAACGCGACTTTGCCTAACAATTTCATAAGAGTTCCTTGTGTGAGTGGTGGTGTGTTGACAGAAAAAGAAGTCTAGCTTCGCTTTAAAATAATGCGTGACTTATTCACGCCTTCATATTTACAAAATATTTACACTGCGTGCGCGGCGTATAAAAATAAAAAAAGGCTTAAGCCAAATCAAGCATGCTTCACGAGCTTGTTGCAACGTGCGCTAAAAAATAATCGCGCGCGCGTGATAAGTTGTGTTAGTTGTTGAAGTTCCCCAGCAGTGCGCCAAGATCGGACGAGTCGACTTTGCCATCGCCAGTGGCGTCGTACTCGCTGTCAAGCTCGCCAAAATGCAGCAGCAGTGCTCCAAGATCGGACGAGTCCACCTTTGAATCTCCATTCCAATCGCCGATTGTGGGCGCTTGCTCGCCATCAATGCTCAGCCACCAATCGCCGGTGAAAAATCCTGGCACTGGAATTTCGTCTTCCCATGGATAATCGGGATTTTCAACAAGGCATGGCTGTCCGTTGCGAAGCACTTGCATTGGAGTTGCCATGCCCACGGTGATGCGCCACTCACCGGGATTGAGAACAAGTCGAATGGCGCAGATGCCGCCCGCGGGCGCGGTGGATTCGGTCCATGTCACAAGCTCGCCATCACACGCTCCAGTGGCAAGCACAAGTTGCGCTGGAAAATCCGCGTGCAATTGCAACGAAACTAATTTTCGCTCGGACAGAGAAAGCAACATCGCGTCAACATCGCGCACTCCCTCGGCGCCGATATGTCCCTTGCGTATTTGATCCATCAACACGGGCATGTGTATTGGATCGCTTCTACGACCGCAGCCATTATTTAAATACTCGTAGCAAATTTCATTTTCATCGATGGCATTTGCAGGCGCAATCTCTTGCGGCGCGGGGCCCACGCATGCGTAAGTGACCAGCTCCACGCACAACGAGTCCCAGTTGTATTTGCATGCGGGATCAAGACGCGTGACATTTTCGCAACACGCCGCGTCCTCGCAACCAGGAGTGGCATGCGGTTCAGTGCATGAGCCGCGGCTGGGGCAAAGCAGATCGCGACATTCCAAGCTTGCGAAGAGAACGCAATCCGCATCCCACGCCACAATGCAACAGTCGGGCCTGATCGCGCAGATTGTTTCGCAGCACGGCGTGGTGAAACAAAATGGTGACGTGTGCGGCACATTGCAATCTTCGGCTGGCGGCCCACATGTGGCGATCAGCGATGATCGCTTTGGCGGGTTGTAATCCACCGCCGCGGGCGCAAAGCCGCTTGGAAGAGCGGGCCCCATGTTGGCCAAGGCGATTGCCAATTCTGCCGAAGCGTTTTCTTCTTGCTCAGATTGCATGGAACTGATTTGGGATTCATCCACGGAATTCAAATCAAAGTTCACGTCTTCAGATTCAAGCGCCTGGCGACCGCGCTGTTTGGTTGGCGCCGCGGCAAGCACGCCATTGTTGCGCAGCACGTACATTTTTTGCGCCATCAAATCCACAATGGCTAAATCCAATTTGCCGTCGTTGTCAAAATCAAATACGCAAACATGCCGCGGAAAGTCCGCCTCTAGAATTTCAACAGGCTTGGCCAAATTCAGCGTGCCCGTGGTACCGCCTAGATTTTCAATGATCGAAACCTGTCCAGGAAGCACTGAAAGAGCGATCAAGTCGTCGTCACCGTCGTTATCCATGTCAGCGGCGGCCACATTCCAAGCGGTGCCAGTGGTTGCGCCGCTAAAAAGTTGCGGCTGCGCAAATCCACCAATTCCATCACCGCGCCAAACCCCAATCGGGTTGGTGCGATTAGTGAAGATCGCATGAGCGATTACATCCGGATTTCCATCACGATCAAGATCGGCCACGGTGCCATAAGTGATTCCAGCGGCAGATTGATTCAATATCGGAGAAGTCCATGAACGCTCGCGTCCTAGGGTTAAATCATTGCAAAGGCGCGCGTCCATTCGGGAGCTGCCAGTGGTGAAATCAATCAGGTCAAGAAATCCATCATGATTGATGTCCGACGGAACGGCCCAAGATGGATATGCCTTGCCCACGGTCCATCGATTGCAATACGCCTGATGTTCCTGCGTGAATGCAAGTTGGCCCGGAGTGGATTGATTGCGAAAGAGTTGCATGGAATGCGATCCATAGTTCACGGCCACAAGATCAAGTCGACCATCGTTGTTCCAATCAAAGGCGCGAACACAGCGGGTTTCGCGCTCCGTCGCAAGAAAGATCGGCGGGTCGAATGTTCCGTCGCCGTGTCCGCGCAAAATAATTATTCTGCCAAATGTGGCGCGCGCGGCGAGCGCGATATCAGTCAAGCCATCGCCATCCAAGTCGCAGGCTTCGGCCCAATCGGTTTGCACGCCAACAGCTATCGTGCGGCTCACTTCAAATCCGCCGCTGGAATTTCTTGACACGATCATCACCAGGCCGTCCACGTCGCGTCCCGGCACCACAAGATCAAGTTGCCCATCACGGTCAAAGTCCGCTGCCGCTGGTTGCGTGGGATAGTGATCGTTGGGAAAGTTAATTTCAATCGGAGCGTCAAATGTCGGCACGCCGCCAAGGGCCGCGCTCATAAATAGTGTCGCAATGGTGAAGGCGCCGATCATCGAGGGATTCTATCTCAAGTTTCCCAAACACCTAATTTTATTTTCGCCCGCGCGATGAATCGAGTTTGGGAAACTGCGGCGCCTTCTTGCGCCGAATTATTGTTTGTACATTAATTTTTCGTTTCCCAACGATCCAAGTTTCCGCGCGGCGCAAGCCAAACCCAATCGTCAGAACCGCTGTCATCACTTGATTTCTTGGACTGCGCAAGATCGCCGTGATCATCCACGCCATTCTTTCCAACCGACCACATTCGAAAACCATTCGCATCGGTTTCCATCATGATTGGCTTTCCATTCCACGGATCTTGCGGCGCCTTGCCGTCGCACAGTGGCGCCAAGTCCGCGGCGCTCTCGGGCCATTTCTTATTTGAACGGTGATACAACTCTGCGGCGATTGCGGCCGCGCATGCATCACGACGGGCTTGATCAAGCTTCCATAGGTGCATGAATTTTGAAAAATCAGGCATCAATATTCCTTCCAAGAAAAATCGCGCTCCATGCGCATTCATGCTTTCTACATATTCTTTATCCGCAATCGCCATTGCCTTCACAGCATCACTCAGCGAGTCATTCGGGTCGCCAATCAATCGTTTCATGGAAGCGTCATAATGATCAAGCGCCTCCTTGCGACCAGCGATCGCAAAACAGGCAAATGGTTGGCTTAGGAAACTCGCAAACAAATCGAATTGGTTGATGACCCCTACTTTTTTGTCATACATTTTTTCACCAGAAACACTTTCCATGAACGCTATCGTTTCCATTTGCTTCCACTGCGGCGCAAATCGGCCATCGCCATGTCCGTCATCTGTATAGAAGCGCTGCACCGCATCCTCAAACATCAATCGTTCAGTTCTGAAATCGGGGCGCTCCAAAGCGGGTGGCACCAAGTACATCGCCATCTGTAAGCGCTTCAATTGCGCATCTGTAAATATGCTGGGCTTCCATTCAAGCGCCATCACGATATTGTTCGTTGCACGCAATCGAAACTTTATGCCCATACGATCTTCGACACATAGGCGACTTTCTTGCACATGAATAGAAATGGCCATCATCGCTTCGGCGTCACGCGTGGCCCGTTCACCATTTCCTTGATCGACCGCCAGCAGCATGTCTGTAGCAAGAAGATGGGATGCAGTGCTTGTCGAGTTTAAATGCGGCAAGAGAACGCATACCAAAGGTTGTACGGTCACATCAGCATTATCAATTGTTCCCCCATAGAAAATGCCTCCGCTTTGAGTGTTCTTCCCAAATAGAGCGGCGTCAGCATCGCTTATGGGAGTTGCAACTGGAAATCCAAACATTGGTCGCTTGGACGCCGCGCACAATGCGGCAATCTGTGGTTGATGCGCCGCAATCCACTCGCTTGCCACGGGCCACTGCTTGTCGCTCGGAAGCATCTCCGTCATTGCGGCGATGGCTCCCTCGGATTTGTGTTTCGGATCATCCTGGCCCAAGCCCATCTCCACCAACGCATCGCGATATGCCGGCCATGCAAGTTGGTCTGGCGATTTCGCCACGGGCAAGGACTCGCGAAATCGCTTGATGGGATCAAAGGAAACTTTCGGACTATTCATGCTCATGGAAATGGCGACGACCGCATACAGCAAGACACACGCGCCAATAGCGCACGCGCTCCACTTGAAGGTCAATCCAAATGCGCGATTGATCGGCTTGTGGATGTTCTGCGGTAATTCATTGGCCGAAGAAGGCGCCTCCGGATGTTTCAAATTGTTCATGCGTGCCTTCCTGAAATGAGTAGTGAAATGGGTGGAATTTATTTTAGTTCCATTGCATCGCCCACATAATTCGGTTGGTTAACCGTGCTTCACTCGCTTGCCGCCTAATTTCTTTTTCTCAACTTCTTCCAAGTATTTGCGCGTTGCGGGCGGAAGAACATTCCACATTTTTATGGCGAACACCAAGCCAAGAATGGTGAACGGCAGCAGGAACATTGGCCAATAGGACCAGCTTTCCGTAGCTAAAAACCCAATCACAAATGCTTGGATCGCGCTGCCCGCATAGGCGAACGCGTCGGCAATACCGGTCGCAGTTGCCGCGGCCTTTCTGCCGCCAAAGTCCGCCGTGGCCGTGCCCGACATAATGGAATGCACGCCAATGACCGCCATCATGATGGCGACGGCGGAAATTCCCATCAACAGCATGCGGTACTCCAAGAACAAGCCAAGTAATAAACCATCCCCGGGCGATGCCTTCGCGGAAATTGGTTGCAGGGTCAGACAGGCAATCATCAACGCAGTGCAACACAACATGATGATTTGCATGAATCCCGCGCTTGGCGCACGGCGAGAATTGAAAAACTTGTCGCTCATAAATCCAGCGACAAATCCACCAGCGATGCCAGTGATGCAACCCCAGAATCCCCAGTTCATTGTGATCTGTGGCACGCCAAGACCAGTTTCCTTGGCGAAGGTTTGATACCACTGCATGATGCCATTGCGCAAAATACCAGAGGTGAATTCGATAACGCCAATGACAATAATAATTTTGTTGGTGAAGATCTTGCGCATCAATTCCCAGTAGTGATATTTCTTGTCGTGGCCGTCATCGTGCG
>CAIKXA010000070.1 GCA_903831295.1 uncultured bacterium
GCAGATGTTGACCGAGTTGCCAATTCAGTGATTGGCGCAACAGATGCCTTGCCAAGATTTGCTTTGCGTTTCTTTGCCAACCTGGCCTCCACCATGCACGCCATCCTTGCCTGCATGTGGAGCCACTTTAGAAATGTTTTTAATCATTTCGTGAAAATTGGAAAAACCGCCACGTTTTTTTACCTGATCGAATTCATTTTGAATTGACCGAACTTTATAGACAACTCAATCAATATCCGCTAATGGTTCAGTTGAAAAGGCTACCCATTGGGTAGCCTTTTCAAAATCCGCTCCTTGTTCTTACCCAACCCCGATGCTCAGACGACTTCGCAGCAACGCGATCAATTCGCTGGCCCCTCCGCCTTGCCCATCAATTCAAATGAGTCAGTTTCCATTTGCGTGTTGCCAACGCGGTATCCAGTCAATGCGAATACGCCGTCGGCGAAACCCCACTCAAAGTAAATCTGGGCGGTGTGCATGTCGGCAATGCCATATTCATCAAGCATGCCCTCGTACGTGCGAGTGGGCCCCATGTGTGAAGTCCTGTGCGTTTGCTCTTCGGTTTTGTAACCATGGTTTCGATCCACTACCCCTGCAAGCGCGCCCGCGATTGGCATTTTGCGCCCGACGCGGTCGCAGTGATAGGTGCCTTGCATGTACCCGTGCTCAAATTTCACACGCATGTGAAGGCCGTGCTTCTCATTGAAGCGGTCGCCAAGACCAACTTCACTACTGCAACCGCAAGTGCCATGCAAAGCAAACCACTGGTTTGCGGGAATGCCGCAATTGTCCGCCCACAACTTGCGTAGCGCGGGCAACTTCTGCCGCCAATCTGTATCGTTGATAAAGCGCGACGAAATATCCACCAAGCGCCCGTTGTCACGGCGGGTGAATAGCGCAACGTCATTAGTTGCCCACGTACCGATCGTTGAATACCTTCCGGTTGCAAACAACAAATCCTCCCAGCCGTCACCGTCATAATCACCGCGCGCAAGCAGTTGAGCCCATTCGCTAAAATCTAAATAACCGTGCCCGATATTCACTCCATTACTCACGTACCAGCATTCAGCGCAACCGTTCTCCAGGGCCTCGTGCGCTTTCTCCCCTTCCTTCCACGCGCAATAAAGTGCGTATCCACGATCCATTTGTGTTGAGGAATGGTCAAGCAAATCCAACTCCTCGCTTGCAAATCCAGTTTGATTTAATCGATGCTTGAGATTCATTAAAATAACAGTGTCAAGAAAGTCCAGCTCATCACTTGCAAATCCGGCATCTTGCAACAACTCCAAATTGTCTTTTGCTTGTTGAACGTCTCGGTCAAATTGGTCGCGCCGGGCGGTGCTTCTAGCCTCTTTTTGAACATCTTCCTCAGTTAGACCTTCCGAGGGGTTTATGTTTTTAATTACCACCGCAAGGTCCGCGGGGCTGGCATTGAATTTCGTTTCAAATCGATCAATAGATGGCCCAAGAATGCCACGCGCCAGGCTTGTTAGATCAAGCGAACCAAATTCATTTTCAAAGCCTGATTGAAGCGCGGGACGCATGGCGGGCAGTCCAGCAAACATTGCTGAACTGTGCTTGAACCAAGATTCCATGCTGATATCCACCGTGCTGTATGCATAGAAACCATCGTGGCGTGCCCGATGATATTGCGCGCATGTGCGAACCTCTGTACCAAGTGTCGCCTGGTTGTCTTCAGGCTTGGCAGGATCATCTTTGCGCATTATGAACACGTCACCCATATCCGCGATGGGATGAAATGTATTCATCAGTAAATCGCAACTATCCACGGATTGCAAAGCGGGAATTTCCGCGCGGTTCCAACGAACAGGAAACGCGCCGTCCGAGTTGGCAAATAGTTCGGCATGATCTTCGGCCGCATGCGCAACTGGCGCGAAAATTACAAGCAGCGTTGCGGCGAGAGAAATTGCAAGCGTGGCAGCGCAAGGCATGCCAGCGGCAATACGTGAGTGATTGTTCAACGCGTCCATGCGTTTCCCTTTCAAAATGTTTTTACAGTCAGAATGCGTGTGCGGAAATCCCCAAGACAACCCCGGATGTTGCCTTGAAGAGTACTTCCACTACACAGCGAGAACGATTTCAGGCGGGATTTGTGACAGAATTTTTAGATTGCGACGGCGGTGCTGGGGCAAGCGCGATGCCAAGGCAACAGCGGCGCTGAGAAGCTGACCGACGAACAACATGAGCAAGTTTGAGGTGGCGTAAGAAAGTTAAGTTCATACAACCCAGCAAGCGGCAATAGCACGGCGTTAAAGCCGCGCCTGGCAAAGCAACGTATGCGCGCCGAGCGGGGCGACTGTTTTCGCGGCCAAGGTCTTGGGTCTCAAGAAATCTTTGGGCTCGCTTGTCGGCCGGCTCACTGCCGTGCTTGCTATGGGTGCAACATGTAAACGAGTGGCGCGTGCAAGTGTGACAGATGATTGATGCCGCCCTCGCACATCGCCCCCATTTCCAGCCATAAAACAGGCGCAAAACCGCCCACAAACCCGCCCCCGCCGCAACAATCTTCCAAATTTTCAACATTTCATTCGATACCACGCGTTTTTGCGATTATGGTGAGACCACCATTACGTTGTTCCCTTGACGCGTGGCTCGCCCACACGCTTCAAACTTCCTTCTTTAAGTAGTACCCACGGCGACATGAAAGATTTTGAATACATATGAGCAACACCACCCACTGCTGTAACACCCCGCACGCCCACACCGGTTTCGCCGGCTTGGGATTCACAATGGCCGCGGCCCTGCCTTGCACCTTGGCGCTAGCCCTGGGCACTGCCGCAAATGCAGGCGTGTACAAAACCACCTACATCCTGAATGCGCCGTACACCGATTCAACTCCCAATGCCACGCAAGTGGTGGTGAACTGGTCAACAAATCTGACAAGTGGCGTGGTGCAACAAACCGACCTGACCAATTGGAGCATTGGCCTTTACGGCGCCGGCAATGTGTTCTACACCGACAACGTGATCACCGGCGGCACCGTGCAATCCAATGTGGGCGTTGCGCGCGGCATTGCGGATGTTCTGTTTCAGTTTAATTTAGACACGGGCGTGGCCGGCGATTTTGACAACATGCTTGCCGGTATAACCCTGAGCAGCGCCGCGAGCACGGCCTACAACATTTATAGTTATCCAACCAGCACGCAAGGACCGCCGTACTCGTCGCTTGGAC
>CAIKXA010000071.1 GCA_903831295.1 uncultured bacterium
AAATCCATTCCACATCGGGGCAATTCTTGTGCGGTTTCAAAACCACATAAGAAAAGCCAGATTGAAATTGCTCACGTTGAGCTCTTTCAATCACACCGCTGGCAGGCGTTTTCTGCCGTTTGGAATTACCGCCATTTCAAAATGGTTGTGATTATTTGAGTCTTACGACTCAAGGATTTTTACTATGCGTACTCAAACTTTCATTTCTTCAATGGTTGGTGTTGTTGCGGCGATGGCCGTTGCAGGTTCGGCGAATGCGGCGATCGTCGATCCGTTCACGCAGTCTTGTGAAACGCTTGCTACAGGCTTTTATGTGGACGGCACCGCCCAAAGCGGCTCGTGGCTCGGCGGCGTGTTCAACAGGCGGGTGGTGACGGCGATGAGTGGCTCTGGTGGGGTCACGCCATCGGGTGGCCTCGCGAGCAGCACACGCAGCCAGACCGGCGCGAGCTCTTGGGTGGGCTCCTTCGCCGGTGACCGCCCGAACACCTTCCCCGTCCACGTCGGCCTAGATTACTGGAATGCGAACAGCTCCGCTGTTGCTATTGACTTCAGCAAAGTCATGATCGATGTGGCATTCGCCGGCACCACTCGGAATGCGGGTAGTTACGTCTATTGCTATTTCGAAGATGTCAACGAAGATTTCATGGATGCAACGTTGACTTTCACGAATTCACAACTCAGCGCTTCAAGTCTGACCATCGAGTTCAGTAAGAGCCAGCTTGTGCTCCACGGTACTTCGTTTGATTGGAATCAGGTGACGGGATTTGGTGTCAGAATGTATGCCGCAGGCGCCACGGGCGCTGGGCAGACGTGGACTGCCACCAACTTCCAGATGACGGCTGTCCCCGCCCCAGGCGCTGCAGCTTTGATCGGTCTTGCTGGTCTTGTGGCCACTCGCCGTCGACGCAACTAACTTGTAAATCTCCTTCGGCTTTCGCCGCGTGCCTTACTCGCACGCGGCGAGGCCACATGAGATAAGTCGATTGCACTTGCACTGACACTTTGAATGACCGAGTCACTTATTCACTTCACTTCAAATAAAAATCGCTTACATCGCCGTGTAAAACGCACGCGGCGGTAAATTCCCAGCCCCTAAGCTTCAAACCTTGGGGGCTTTTTATTTGGCGGGTTAAGTCAAAGAGACTTTGCACCGCAAAGAAATATCGCCAAGACATCTTTTGAATAAATTTCTTAATTCTTTGATATTGCTTGATCAAGATCATATGTTTTTTACGTTTACATCTATGGAAGACGTGTTCTTAAACACGCGACCAAACTCGTTTTGTTCTTAGAGAGCAATTCGTGGTGCTACAAAGCTGGCAGGCTTTTCTGTCGTTTAGATTGGCCGCCATCTTGCGCATCAAGATTTCATGGCGAGTCACTGTCGAGTCGTTACGACTCAGGAGTTTCATATGGTCGCATCATCGTTTCAGAATATTTCCACCACAAGCAACATTACTTCACCACACAATTGCATGGCCCGCGGCATTTCATTGGCCGCAGCGTCCCTTGCGTTGATGTTGGCCAGCAACACCTTTGCTGAGATCACTCAGCCGCAGCGGATTACCAAAACCTTGCTTGAAGGCACAAACGGAACGTTCAGTAACGCTCATTACTACTATTCAAATTATTTGAATGTGCAAGCCTCGGCCGTTGGCGATGTCCAAACTGAATTCTTTTCATATAAGTCGAACTTTCAAAATGTCTCGGCATCGGTCATCGCTGGAGATGCAACGCTCAATTTCTCCGCGCCAGCGTATGTCCCTGCGGATGGTCTCTATGAATCGCCCTACACACTGACATTTGGCGGCTCGGATTTAAATTCAACTTGGCAATTTTCCTACGACGGAGGCGCTGTGTCTGGAGCTACTCCTGGAGATGATTCTTTCATTTCACAAACGCAAGTATTGCGCAATGGTCAATTGCACGCGGCGCTTGTGTTTAACGGTGGCGGAAGTGGTGGCGTTTCAGAAGGCGGCTTCTTTATCAGCACTGTTGTCATGGCTGGCTTGTGGAGCGCAAGTGGCACGGGTAACGCGGGCAGCGTGGAATACTCCTACAACAGCGCGTTTTACAGCATTGTGAATAATTTCGAATATGACGGCGTGTACACCACGTTCACGGTTGGCACAAATAATTATGCGACCACTCTTGACGGAGAAGGCAACAACCCAACCATTCAAATGTTGTTGATTGGCGATGTTGTGGTACCCGCCCCAGGCGCGGCGGCTTTGATTGGTTTGGCTGGACTTGTGGTTGGGCGCCGTAGACGGAACTAAATTTATATTCGCATCCACTGCCGTGTAAAACGCACGCGGCGGTGAAATTCCCAAGCCCCTGAGCTTCAAATCTCGGGGGCTTTTTATTTGAAAATTTGTGTTTCAATATGCGTCACTGCCACTTCACCAACCCGCACACGACCCGCTTGAAATGGTCACAATGCCTTTGTGAGCAAGCCCACTCTCATTCTGGATCGCATGCAATTCTTTGGCCGCCTTGCTGCGGATTATGAAGCCATGTTTGGCGTGACGCTGGAATCACTCAAGGGCAAGCGCGTTCTTGATTGCCCGTCTGGACCGAGTTCATTTGTGGCGCAGGCGTGCGCGGCCGGCGTTGACGCCGTTGGTGTTGATCCGTTGTATGAACATGGCGCGAATGAATTGCGCCAGCGCTGCATGGACGACATTGCCTACACCGTGAAGTCCATGGCGACGTATGAAGGCGCGTACAGCGATTTGGATTTGCAGGCGTACGCGGACAACAAGCGCGCTGCTTTGGAATTGTTTTTGCCCGACTATGAAGCGGACCGCGCAGGCGTGCGATACATCAACGCGAGTTTGCCCACGCTGCCATTTGCCGACGGCGAGTTTGACCACACATTCAGCGCTCATTTACTGGTGACATACAGCGATCCTGCCTCTGGTGGAATTCTTCCAAACTCCCCATTTACATTGGAGTGGCACATTGCGGCGGTGATTGATTTAATGCGCGTGACCCGCGGCTCGTTGCATCTGTACCCCACCACTACTCGCACCAATCCGGCGCGGCGCCATCCATATATAGAGGAGATTGTGAGGCGCATAGAAACGAAGAATTTGCGCAGCCACCATGAGCGCAACTCCAACGCCGACAATATGGGTGTTTGGAAATGTCGCTTTGAGCCTTCAACGTACCAACGCGGCGATGCGTCGCAGAATTATTTGAACGCCTCTTTGGTGATTGAGCGGCAGCACCACTCGCATTAATCTAACTGACATGCAAGCGCGCCATACATACGGACGGCACATTATGAAAACCATTTCAATATTGCGAATTATTTCCTTGATGAATGCCTGCCCGATTATGAATGTAAGCGTGTTGATGATTGCAATTAGCGCGGGATGTGCGGGCGCCTACACGCCAGTACCCAAGGCCGCGCCGCGACAACCGACGCAGACAAAGGCGCGATCACCGGAATTGGCGACGGACAATGCGAACGCCGGAGCAAGCACTTCTATCGCGGCTAAAAAATCGCAACCAGTTGCAACCGCACTCATCGAACCGCCTGCGAAGAAATCAGCCGATTCTGTTGCTCAATCCAGCGCACCATCGATTGAACCAAGTGCGGAGCAATCCGCAGAACCATCCGCGGCGGTGTCCGTGGAGCCCGCCACACCACAAACTGAAGCAACACAGATGCAAGCGCAAGAACAAATTCAATCCGCCTCAATTCAACCCGAAATGCAACCTGAAATGCAACCTGAAATGCAACCTGAAATGCAACCTGAAGTTCAACCTGAAGTTCAAGCAGCAGTTCAAGCAGCAGTTCAAACCGCGAAACCACCTGCAACTCACCCCGAATCCATCACACCAGTCTCACGCGAGACCGGCGCGCATTGGCGACAAAATCTTGTGCTTGAGCGCGCCAATACCAGCCATGCGCAAGTGGTGTTGATTGGCGACTCCATCACGGAGGGTTGGGAAGGCGCGCGCGAGCAATTGCAATCGCTGGTTGGTTTGCGCAGTGCGGCAAACTTGGGCGTGGGTGGCGATCGAACGCAACATGTGTTGTGGAGGCTTGAGCAAGCGCCATTGAGCGCGATCAAACCGAAAGTGGTTGTGGTCATGATTGGCACCAACAACATTTACGATGACAGCGCGGATGACATTGTCGCTGGCATTCGCGCCGTGGCCGAGCTGATCCATCAACAATGCCCTTACTCGGAGATTTTGGTTTTGGATATTCCGCCTCGCGGCGAGCCGGCAGATTCCGCGCGCGCCAAGATTGCACAGATCAACACGGAACTTGCGCAAGGCGTATGGCCAGAACACGCGCGGTTTATACGCGTGAGCGATCAATTCTTGCGCGCCGACGCCACGATCGATCTAGAGAACATGCCTGATCTACTGCATTTTTCCCAAAAAGGTTACGCCATGTGGGCGGCCGCTATAAAACCTGAATTGGATTGCTCTTTGGCGGCCAACCACCCACAACCAGCGCCGACCACCGCGCATCCATAATTGAATGTGCATCACTTGCGGCGACCGCAATCAAGATTGAAATCCATTCGCGTGTAAGACTTTCTGTACATTATTCATGGTTACCCATGCCCATGAAAAATAATCTGCAACAGAAACCCATCGCCAAAAATTCCGCACGAAACATTGTGATTCTTTTGATTGCGGCGATCGTTGGCGCCGGCGCAATGACATTTGTGGTGGCGCAGAGCGCCAACCCCGCGAATAAAAATCTACTGCCCGCCAACAAGTCCAACCCAACCGCGCCCACAGGTTCAACAAACACAAGCACCACATCGCCAACTTCCACATCGAGTGACGTGGCACAATCTTCGCCAAACACACTCACGTCAACAGTTCCAGGCAGCCCGAACTTCGCTGGCTCCAGCGTAGTGGACACGGACATTTCAAAAATCCTTGACGCCGCAGTGAAAAAACAAAGTATGCCGGGCATGGCTGCCGCCGTGATTCTGAATGGAAAAATTCTTGGCGTGGGCCAGAGTGGTGTACGCAAGAGAGACATGCCCGATCCAATTCTGCGCGATGATCCATTTCACCTTGGAACATGCACAAAAGCGCTCACCGCAACCATGATTGGCGTGCTGGTGGATGAAGGTAAATTGAAATGGGACAGCACAATTGGTGATCTGATTGGCCGCGAGATAAGCGGCATCACGCCTGACTACGCCAGCGTGACTATTGATCAACTGCTGCATCACCGAGGCGGATTGAGCGCGCATGGCCCCACTGAAGTTTGGGAGGCCGCCAAATACGCCAAAGGCCCAGCCGCGCAGCAACGGCGCGTGTATGTGGAAGCAGTCCTGATGCAAGCGGCGCAAGCGCCTGTTGGGAAATATGTTTATTCAAACGCCGGGTACGCCGTTCTTGGATACATCGCCGAGACAATCACCAACACACCGTATGAACAGTTAATGCAGGAAAAAGTTTTCACCCCGCTTGGACTCACCAGCGCTGGATTTGGAAACGCGGGAAGCGCGCAACAATTAACCGCGCCATATCCGCACATCCAAACGGGACTGCCAAACTTTGTGGACAGCCCCGCCGCCATCACCGCCGCGGGACGCATTCATATGAACATGACTGATTGGGCGAAATTCTGCCTGATGCATTTGGGACATCAGCCAACTCCACCACTACTGAAGCCAGAAACATTGGAACACTTGCACGAACTTGCCGGCGAAGTGCCCGCGGACGGATTTGGATATGCGGGTGGTTGGATGCGACCCAATCGTGATTGGGCGGGCGGCCGAACGCTGTATCACGTGGGCACAAATACTTTCAATTACTGCGTGGCGTGGCTTTCGCCGTTGAAAGATTGCGGCGTGCTTGTGGCCTGCAATCAAGGCGGCAAAAAAGCCCAAGCCGCTGTGGATCAAGCCGCAAGCGACTTGATTGCTCGGTTTATGCCCGCGGCGAAAAAATAATCAGTAATTAAATCAACCGCCAGAGTTGAACTTGGCCACGCCGTTCTCGTCGGTGTAAATCTTAATTTGCTGCTTGCCGTTTGCCGCCATCCAAATCATCAACGCCTCGCCGTTAGGCTTGGTGGATCCGCCAATGCGCAACTTGTTGTTCATGTCGCGCCACTGAACGCTGCTTTCACCGCTGGTTTGCGTGGTAAGTGCAATGCGACTGAGTCCCTTAGTGTCCAAGCACTGGAAACTTGATTGACCACTTGGATAAGTCTTGGCGGAGAGACGGACAATGCCTTCCTCGTCGTACCAAGCAAGCCCCGCGGCCTTGTTGTCATCTTCACCGTTGAGCACCAAACGCTCTTTGCCACTGGCGTCCACCACCGCCAATCGTCGCACGCTCATGGTGTCTTGCGGAGCGTTTGCTCCACCGATAACAAGCGCGGCAAGCGCGGCGATGAGCACAAGATTTGTGCCGCGAACTCGGGTGAGCGATCGTTCCACGCGGTCAAGCCGCGCCACAATATTCGTGTCATGTTGAATTTGGTTCATGGCTTGAACGCTATCAGACAAAGGGATTCCTTTCCACCCGTACTTCCACCATTGCATGCACCCATAAAGCTTTGCATTTTCTTGGCGCAAGAAACTCGCGCAAGAGGTAGATTGGATTTGCATTCGCTCACAACTTCAATCCACTCCAACGCAAGGACATACACACAATGACTTCTCTCACAAATCAACAAAATTCACATTGGGGCGTGGTCACTTTCAACGGAGTGCTGCTTGTTGTTGGCGGACTGGCGCTGGTGGCCGTGCCATTTCTGGCGGCGTTCACTTTTGCGGCGGCGTTTGGATTGTGCTTGGTGGCCGTAGGCGCGGTTGGATTGTTCGCGGCGCTGAAATCCATGGGCAACGCGCAACATAGTTTGCTGGTTTTTCTTGGACCATTCTTGGCCATCCTGATTGGCGCGGTGTTGTGGTTCACGCCCGCTCAAGGATTAATGGCACTGACTGAAGTGCTGGGCGCGTTCACCGTGGTCACCGGCATTTTTCAAGTGGTCACCGCGTTGGGCTTGTCCGGAAAAATGCATTGGGGATTGCTGCTGCTCAACGGCGTTCTTACTTTGGGCGCGGGCGCGGCGATGTTGTTTGCGCCCGGCATCGCAATATTTGTGTTCGCCATTTTCTTTGGCGTGCAATTGATCTTCACTGGGTTTCACTTGTTGCGCGCCGGGATTCGCATGAAGCATTTGCTTGGTTGAAGCCCGCGCGGCAAACTGAAGTAGAAATAAAAACCGCCCGCGTTCATAGCGGGCGGTTTTATTTTTGTATTGAAACAACGCAGCGATCAGCCTTCGGTTGAAGGAATATCCCGCTCCAAATAGGTGTAGCCGTTGATGCCGCTTTCGTAAATGCGAACCAGCGACTGGCTTTCCGTGGCGGTCATTTGCTTCAGGCGCACGGCCTTTTCGCACTCGCGCCGAACCTGCGCCAGAAGCGTGTTCACGTCGTAATGCACATATGAAAGCACATCGCGCACCGCGTCGCCCTCGATGATTTCATCGATCCACCAATTGCCACTGCCGTCGTACTTCACGTGCGCCACATGCGTGTCGCCGAATAAATTGTGAAGGTCGCCCAAAGTCTCTTGATACGCGCCAACCAAGAACGCGCCAATGTAATACGGCTCGTTCTCATCAAACTCATGCAGTTCGACAAACTTCTTCACGTCGCGGGAATCCACAAAGCGGTCAACGCGGCCGTCTGAATCGCACGTGATGTCGGCGATGGTGGCCTTGCGAGTTGGCTTCTCGTTCAACCGGTGAATTGGCAGAATTGGAAACAGTTGGCGAATGGCCCAAATGTCAGGCAGACTTTGGAAGATGCTCAGGTTGCCGAAGTATGTGTCGCTGAGCAAACTTTCAAGATCTTCTAACTCCTCTGGAGTCTCATGGAACTCGCGGCACTTGTCGCGAATCTTGGCGCATGTGGCCCAGTAAATCGCGTCACACAACGCGCGGTGCTCCAAGTTCATGTAGCCCAAACTGAACAAGCGACTGGACTCGTCGCGCGCCTCGCACGCGTCGTGGTATTGCTCAATCAAGCGGCGCTCGGTGATGTTCTTGTATGTGTCGAACAACTCAAGCAACGGTCGCGGCATTTCATCTTCGCCTGGCTTCAGCGCCGGCAACTCGTTTGGAATGCGCGTGCGATCAGGTCGATCCGCGGTGATGGTGTCAAAGATCAACACGCTTTGCTGCGCAACCATGGCGCGGCCACTTTCAGTGACGATGGTTGGATGCGGCACGCCTTCTTCGTCGCACACGCTCATGGCGCGGTAGACAACAGTGGCGGCATATTCAGGCAACGTGTAATTGGTGCTGAATTCGAAACTGGTTTGGCTGCCGTCGTAATCAATGCCCATGCCGCCGCCGACATCTAGGTACTTCATGCCCGCGCCCAACTTGGCAAGCTGCACATACGTGCGAACGAGTTCGTTCACACCGGCGTTGACTTGGCGAACTTCGTGAATTTGACTGCCCATGTGGCAATGCAAAAGTTCAAAGCAATCGGCCATGCCGCGCTCACGCAGATATTCAAGCACCTCAAGCACTTCGCTGAAACTCAAACCAAACTTGGCCTTGGCGCCGCTGGAATGTCGCCAACGACCCGCGCCCGGCGTGCTGAGATTGACGCGCACACCAATGCGCGGACGAATTTGATAACGCTCCGCGTACTCAACAATCAGCCTGAGCTCCGTGAGATTTTCAATGACTGGAATAATGGTGCGACCAAGCTTGGCGGCCAGCGTGATGAACTCGATGTAGCGCGCCTCTTTGAAACCGTTGCACACGATCAAGCGCTCCGGCGTGTCGCTGGTCATTCCAAGAACGGCCAAAAGTTCCGGCTTGCTGCCCACTTCAAGGCCAAATCCAAGCTTCATTCCGTATTGGCGAATTTCCTCCACCACACGTCGTTGCTGATTCACCTTGATGGGATACACGCCGATGTATTCGCCCTTGTAATTGTGTTCTTTGATTGCGCCGGCAAACGCTTGATGAATATCGTTTAAACGCTTCTCCAAAAGATCACTGAAATGCACCAACACTGGGGTCTTTAATCCGCGCTCGCGCAGACCTTCCACCACGCTGTGCAAATCAATTTCGGCGCCGGGCGTGCGTGTTGGCAGAACCACAACATTCCCCTTGGCGTTGACATCGAAGAAACCCTTGCCCCAACCACGCACGTTGTACAGGTCGACGGAATCTTCCGTTGTCCACACTGGATCGGGTGAAGTTTTGGGAGCGCGCATTGGGCGCGACTCGCTTGGAGTTGTCGCGGTTGCATTGGCGCCCGTAATTGGTGGCGCAGTGACTGCTGTTGCGATGGGTGAGTGAACCGGATTTGTAACTTGGGGAATAGCCTGCTTCGTCAACTCGTTGAATCTCCTTTGCGACTCACCTGAGTCGCTCGCCATTTGGCACGTGCACTATACGGGGGTCAGCGTGAAAAGCGATAAAAACATTCAGGCATTTTATAAAAGTTTTATTCAGGCGCCTGGCTTTGGAGTTGCCGTGACACGCATCTCGCGCAAACTTTGGGCGATGGAAGTCTCGTGTAAATGCACGCTTTGTCGATCAAGTTGCTCCTTGGCTTTGTGCAACGCGTTGGCGTCGGCGGCCATTGGATCGGTCTCCGCTTGGGCGCACATGGATTGAATTTGGCGCAGCATTTCTTGCAGTTGCAGCACATAAGCGGGCTCAAGCGCCGCCTGCGTGCGTGCCAACGCCTCGCCAATCCACTTCACATCCAGGCGTGCGTTGACCGCCAAGTCGGCCACCCGATGGCGGTGCATGTCGGAGCGCGCGTGGGTAACGCTGTCGCGCTCCATGCGCTCAACTTCGGCGCTGGTTAATCCGTAGCTTGGAGCAGCCTGAATGGCGGCGCGCATTCCACTGCGACGCTCCACGGCTGAAACATTCAACACGCCGTTGGCGTCGACTAGAAATTCAACCTCCACTTGCGCGATGCCGGCGGGCATGGCGGGAAGTCCGCGCAATTCAAAGCGCGCGATGCTGCGGCAATCGGCGACCATTTCGCGCTCGCCTTGCGCCACGTGAATCAACACGCCGGTTTGGTTGTCCTTGAACGTGGTGAACATTTCAGTGGCGCGCGAAGGAATGGCGCTATTGCGCACGATGAGTTTTGCGAAGGCGCCGCCTTGGGTTTCAATTCCAAGGCTGAGTGGAATCACATCTAGCAGCAGCAAATCCGTGCGTCCGCCCGCCAAAATACTGGCTTGCACCGCGGCGCCAAGAGCCACCACTTGATCGGGATCAAGCGCGGTGTAGGGAGTGAGGCCGGTGTGGGCGGCGACTTGCGCGCGCACATATGGAATGCGCGTGGATCCACCAACCAGAACAACGCGGTCAATCTTGATGTTGCCCGCCGCATGTCCGGCATCGGCGCGCGCGTGGGTGAACGCCTCAAGCGTGCGCGCGATCAACGGCGCGATCATGTTCTGAAATTGGGCGCGCGTGAGTTGACGGCGAAAGACGTGGTTGGCTTTCACGGCCGTTGCCATTGGCGCAGCACGCGGATCAATCACCGCGCAACTTTGCAATTTCATGCCGGCGTCAAATTGAATTTCAATCGTGGTTTCCTCGTGCTCAGAAAGCGCGCGCTTGGCGTGCTCGGCCATCATGCGAATGGTGGTGATGTCGCTTGCGGTGAAGGCGGCGATGTTCAATTCATTTTTGATTTCGGTTTGCGCCCACAAAGCGATCAGTTGATCAAAGTCGTCGCCGCCCAAACGCGTGTCGCCGCGGGTGGAAAGCACCTGAAACGCGTCGCCCATGGTTGGATTTGCGGCGTCCATGGACTCGATGCGCAAAATGGAAATATCGAAAGTGCCGCCGCCCAAGTCGTACACGGCCACGGTTTCGCCGCCCGCGTTGGCGGCGCTATCAACAGCGACGGCTTTGCTCAACGATGTGTTTCGATTTCCAATTCCATAGGCCAGCGCGGCGGCGGTTGGCTCATTCACGATTCGCTCCACGGTCAATCCGCACAAACGCGCGGCGTCGCGGGTGGCTTGGCGTTGCGCGTCGTCAAAATATGCGGGCACTGTGATCACGGCGCGCGTGACCGTTGTGTGAAGGCGCGCCTCCGCAATGCGGCGAAGTTCCGCCAGCACCACGGCGGCTACTTCTTGAGGCGTGATCGCGGTGCCGCGAATATTGAAAGCGGCGAGTCCGCGCGGACCTTGCATAAGTTGCGTGGACATTTCCGCCGCAATGTCCGAGCACTCCGCAAATCCACGTCCCATGAAACGTTTCGCACTTGCGATGGTGGCGTGAGCAAATTGCGCGGCTTCATTTTTGGCCTGCCAACCCACGCTTGTCTTGGAGCCTTCAAGAAATCGGACCACGCTAGGAAGAAGCGCGCGCCCCTGATCATCAAGCAACACGCGCGGTCCCGCTTCGTCACAAATGGCAACGAGCGAATGAGTTGTTCCAAGATCAATTCCAACAATTGGCGACATGGGCGATCCTAGGTCCGCGGCGTTGGTGTTGAAGGAGATTTATTCGGAGGCAATTGCGCTGGAGTTGGCGTTGGTGTTACGGCTGGTTGAGTTGCGGGCGTTTGTGTTGGTTGAGTTGTACTTGCCGGCGCGCTTGCCGGCGACGATGGTGGCGTGACTGGTGCGGGAGTTGCGGAAGCTTTTGGCTTCTCAGTGGCCTCGGGAAGTTTTTGCAAAGTGCTTTGAAAGCGCCGCTGCGTGATGTTCTTCATGAATGCGATCACCTTATCTGTTTCGGGCGTGTTGCCACGAATTGCGAAATTGCGCTCGCTCCCACCGTGCTGTTGGTACTTCACAACAAACACCGGCTCGGTCTTGTCGTCGCCAGTTTCCTTTGGCACCTGCTTGATCCATGAAAGTGAATCCGCCAGCGCCACAAATTGACTGGCTTGCTCCGGAGTGAGCGCCGTCTCCCATGTTGTGTAGTCATTCATTGCGCTCATGCCGCCGCCATATTGAATTTCCCCCGTGGGAGTGATGCGAAAAAGTTCGTAGCGCTGTTGGCTGGGAAATTTCATGGCGATCTGAAATCGCCAACCTGCCACGGGCGATGTATCGGCGGAAGGAATATTCGAAGCGCAGCCTTGTAGCAACGCAGTTGCCGCGCACAATGCGTGGCCGTAAATACTCCACGCGCACAAACGAGCGCGGCGTAATTTCACCGCGCGCAATTTCTCATGCATCAATTGCAACATCCAACGCATGACGGACATTGTGGAAACACTTCGCATAAATTGAAATGGGTCGGCCATAATTGCGAACATATTATTTGACAGGCGGCTTGAACCACGCATAAGGATCCGGACCAAAGTCGTAACGAATGGGCAAGTCAGCATCCACGACCAAATCCGTGGCGAAAGCCGCTTGAGTCATGATCTTCACCCACACTTCACTCGCGGGATCGGGCTCGCCCGTGCCCTCGAAGCGATTTACAAATGTCCAGCGATCATTATTTTGCGCGAAAGTCATGACGTAAACAATTTCGTTTGGTTGCGCCTCAACCAAGTATGGATTGGCGCTGTAATTCGCCAGCGCGGGATCGGCGAATCCAAGCTTTTGAGCCACATCCCACATTTCAACCACCTGCCGCTGATACAGCACGCGCGCAACGCCTGGACGAACGCGGGTGTTCACACTTGGTCCAAAATCCGCCAGCAAAGTTCCATCGGGAAACAGAATTATTTTGCCTGGTTGAAGCCACGCCTGAGTGCGAAATGGAACTTTTTCACCTTTGAGAATGGTCACATCAAAAGTCAACTGATTCGGCGTTGCCAATGGATCCGGCGAGGCCGTGGCGCACCCCGCCGTCATGGCGGCGGCGGTGAGAAGCGTGAATAAAAATGCGCGCGCAACTTTCATGGGCACAGCGTACCAAGACCACGTTCGCTACCCTTTGAACCCATGCGGACAAGCGTGAGATGGATCAATGATTATTTGGATCGACCTGCGACAGCGCAGGAGCAAGCCGATGCTCTGACGTCGGTTGGCTTGAACTTTGATGGCCGCGAAGAGCTGCCTGACGGCGCCATATGGCAGGAAATTGAAACCACGAGCAATCGCGGTGATTGCCTGTGCCATTTTGGTTTGGCGCGCGAATTGGCCGCGCGCACCAAGCGAGTGTTGCGCGCGCCGCAGATCACCAAACGCGCCACTGCAGCGGGCGCGACGAGTGGAAATATTGCGGAAAAAATCCAGAACGCCGCGGCAATGATTGGCGTGGAAAATCTGGATCATGAAGCGTGCCCGCGCTACACGGCTCGCGTGATTCGCGGAGTGAAAGTTGGTCCGAGTCCGCAGTGGATTCAAGACCGCCTGCGCGACGCCGGGCAAATTCCCCGCAACAACATTGTGGATTGCACCAATTTTGTTTTACTTGAATTGGGTCAGCCAACCCACGTATTTGATTTGTCCACTCTTGCCGGCGGACAAATTCAAATTCGTCGCGCGCGCGCCAAGGAAATGTTTTTGCCGCTCGGTGATCAAGCTGTCGCGATTGAATTGTCCCCCGCCGATCTTGTGATCGCCGACGGCGAGAAACCCGTGGCCCTTGCGGGCGTGAAGGGCGGAGCGCTTTGCTCCGTGCGCGATTCCACCACCGATATTGTGCTTGAAGCCGCCACGTTCAAGCCATCACAAGTGCGCTATAGCAGCCGCCGCCATAAAATTTTGAGTGATTCCAGCAAGCGCTTTGAACGCGGAGTGCATGCGGCGTCGATTGATTTTGCGGCCGAGCGCTTGGCGGATTTAATTATGCAAACCGCGGGCGGAACATTGTGCGATGGAGTGGTCGAAGCCGGCGCGCCAGTGCCCGCGCTGAAATCAGTCAGCATGCGCTGCGATCGATGCCGCAAGATTTTGGGCGCGGAAATTTCCAACCAAGAGATGATGGAAACACTGCAAACACTTGGATTTTCCCCGCGCATCACGGGCGATTTGATTGACTGCTCCGTGCCGCCGGAGCGCATGGACATTGATCGCGAAGTGGATTTAATCGAGGAGGTGATTCGCCTGCTTGGGCTAGAGCGCGTCCCCACTGGCGAATCAATTCAAATTAGAACCGCGGCCGCGGACGCCAAAGTGGAGGCCGCCGAGAGAGTTCGCGACACGCTCGCTGGAATGGATTTTGTGGAGTGCGTCACGCACGCCTTGGTGAGCGACAGCGCCGCGAACGCGTTTGCGCATTCGGGAAATTCCGCGCTGCGGATTGAAGATGAGCGCGCGGGTGGAACTCCCTGCTTGCGTCCCAGCATTTTGCCTGGATTGTTGGCCACGCGCAAACTCAATGAGGATCGTGGCGCAACGGAATCCATGCGCTTGTTTGAAATCGCGTCCATCTTTCATTTGGACGCCAAGAAGCAACACCATGAATCTGTCTCTTTGGGAATGATCGCGGACGTGCAGAAAGATGATCTTGGCTACCGAGCTCTGCGGGGAGTTGTTGAAAGGCTTGCGCATGAGATCGCTGGCCGTAGCGCCACATGTACGCCGACAACTTCGGACGCGGTCATGCATCCTGTGGCAAAGATTGAAATGGACGGCGTGGAGATCGGGCGAATTGGTTTTCTAACGGATGCGGCGCGCCAAACGGCAGGTCTTGAAAAACCTATTATTGCCGCGGAAATTGCGGTGGATTTACTCTTGTCGCATTGGCCACCAGAGCGCCCCGCCGCGATGCTTCCCAGCATGCCAAGCGTGGAGCGTGATCTGTCGCTGATTTTGGACAACGCAAAAACATGGGCTCAAGTGGAACGCGTGGTGCTGAGCAATCGCCCCGCGCATTTGGAATCCATGTCATTCACCGGCGTCTACAAAGGCAAGCAGACTGGCGCCGACAAAAAAAGTTTGACCTTGCGGCTGGTGTTCCGCGACGCCATTCGCACATTGCGCCGCGAGGAAATTGATCTTGAGGTGCAATCGCTTGTTCAAGTTCTGCAAAGCGAGCTGCTTGCGGAGTTGCGCGCATGAGCGAAACGCTGGCGCACCTTTCCGTGAAGGAGTTCACTGATCGACTGGCGAGCAAGGCGCCAGTTCCCGGCGGTGGCGCGGTTGCCGCTGTCACCGCGGCGCACTCCGCGGCGCTTGGATGCATGGTGTTGGCCTACACGCTGGGCAAGTCAAATTTCGCGGCGCATGAAAGTGAAAATAAAATTAAGTTGGAGTGTTTGCAGCGCGCGCAAACCCAAGCACTTGCGTTGGCTGATCAGGACGCCGCGGCATATGAAACATTGTCGGCGCTTTGGAAATTACCCCCCACCGACGCGCGGCGCGTTGCACAAGAACCCGACGCCGTCCGCGCTGCCACAGCGGCGCCAATGGCCATTGTTCTTCTAGCGGGAGCAATTCTGGAATCATTGCAAAACCTGCATAAAACTAGCAATCCAAACCTAATCAGCGACTTGGCCATCGCGGCCAAATTGGCTGACACCGCCGCCGACGCCGCGGCTTGGAACGTTCGCGTGAACGTGCCCCAACTTGAGACAGAAGCCGAGCGCGCCACCGCGCAAACACAACTTGATCGCGCGCTTGCTTCGGTGCGAACCACTGCGGATTCCATCGCCAACCACATCGCCAACTACATCGACAGCAAGATGAAGGCAAAGTAATCCATGCCGCAGCCTTGGGGGCTTTTGCTTTTATTCGCGCTCGCCATTGTCATGCTTTGCGTATGGGGAGGCGCGCTCATCGCGTTGCAAGCGCTCAGGCCTCCACGGAAATTTTTCGCTTGGGCGCTGGCCACGGGCCGACCCAAAGATCCAGCGGATCTTGGCTTGGCATTTGAAGACACGCAGTACTCATCTGGTCAACACTTTCCGTGTCCAGCTTGGCGCATCACCGCGAAGTCAACTCACCCAAACGCGCCGATCTTGGTTGTGATTCATGGCTGGGGCCGATCGCGGTGGGATTCGCTTACGCGTGTCGAGCCATTTCTACATGCGTGCTGCGAGATGGTGCTTCTTGATTTACCCGCGCACGGCGAACACGCATCCGCATGGAGCGCCCTTGGCATACACGAGCCAACATGCGTGTTGAACGTGTTGCTAGAAATCGCGCGGCAATCGCCTGGCAAAAATATTATTTTGGCGGGCCATTCAATGGGCGCGGGAATCGCCATTCGCGCCGCGAATTTGGCCGCCCAACATATGGTCGAATTGCCGGCAAATACGCCTAAAAATCAAGCCGAACCGAAGCCGGCACCGATTGAGACAACCACCCAGCCAAGTCAAGCCACATCAAACCAACCCGTTCGCGTTGTTGGCGTGATTGCCTTCGCGCCCTATCAAACATTGCGCTCACCCATTCCTGCGCGGTTAAGTTTAAAAAATCTTCCGCGCTGGCCACTGGCACCAATCGCGTTTCTAATTTTGCGGATCCTAAATCGCATGGATCAACCCCTGTCAATGGACGCACGTGAATTGCGCGCGCCGTTGCTTGTGATGACAGGCGATCACGACCCTATTTCTCCGGCCGCCGATGCGCAAAAAATTTGCGAAGCCGCGCCACGAAGCACGTTGATTGTGTTGCCTTACTCGCGCCACGACAATCTGCGTGACGGCGATGCAGAAAAATTCGATACTGCCATCGCAAAATTTCTGCAAGACATTACGGCGTAGTCGGCGGCAGCAATCGGATCTTTGTGATAAGCGCCGAGGATTCTTGAGTCATTGTGAACACGCTTGGACCAAGCGCTTGCTTCCAGTGCGACTCATCATCATTGAGCAATATGGCGAGCGGATCCATTGGCACACCAAGTCCAAGTTTGTTGGCGACATCGGAGTCATCAGAGTCATATCCCGCGGAGAGAGATGGCGATTTGGATTTCGACTTGTCGCCCTGTTCCACGCTGAGCAACATGTCTTGATATCCCCAGCACAACACGGGATTTGCGCCAATATCAGCCAATACTTGGCGGCATGCGGGAGTTTGCGCCAATGTTCCACCCGTGGGGCTACCAACCACTGCTCGCAATCCTTGCTCCACAAAAGCAGAATTGCCCATGAAGAACCAACCGCCTCCAAATCCACAACTGGACTCGCGCGACTTCTCATCAAAGATTGTGTTGCCGTTGAAATCACGCGGTTCGAATCCGGCTTGCGGTAAAAATAAATTCAACAACGTGGTCATGGATTGCTCATCGGAGCAGCGAATTGCGTACAGACCGCTGGCTTCCTCGTTGGCTGACACTGCCTTGGAAATATCGCCCTTTGCCAAGTTGAAATCATTTGAAATTTTGCGCTTGATAATGTGCGTGTCTGGACCCAGTTTGGAAAATACGCGCGCCAAATCTGGGCCATATTGTTGTAGAGATGCGTCGAATGGCTCCGACACTTCCTCCGGCATGGATGCCACCACCGACTCGATTAATTTCATGACTTGGTTGTATTGCACATTGATGGTGCCATATCCGGTGGCATCGCTTGGCACGAACGCTGGAGGTGGCGACGCGCTTTTTGCGGGATTGAACAAGCCCAACACTCCGGTGCGATCGCCCTCAATCATGATGCTTGAAAGCAATTGAAATTGCGCGCCCGGCGCTTCGGATGAAAGCGCGAATCCGTAGCCGTGTATGTCGCCAAAAAGTGTCTGCAAAAAAGGCTGAATCAGGGCCACTTGCGGTCCGCCCGCGCCAGCCACTTTATGCAATCCCGAAGTCAACATCACCATCCAACCATCTCCCCTACCCACGCTGTCCAACGTCTTTTTAAAATCCAGGGAATCAGCGACGGACTTGCGCGATTTACCTTCGTACACGCCCATCGCCTCGTCAATGTCCTGCTTGACGCTGCCAAAGAAAAATCGGTTTCCATCGCGCACAAAATAAACCGTTTCAATATGGTCAAGCGCGCCCTCGGGCACGAACGAATTTCCAGGGCCACGGCGTTTCTTTTTCACCGGCGCGTTCTTCTCTCTCGCTTGGATCGCCTTGCCAGATACGCCATGAATATCCACACTGCTCACGGAGCCCGCGTCTTTCTTTTGCATCTCGGTAAAGACCGCCTCAAATATGGTGTTGACCTTGTCGGCGTTCTCGTTCCACACGCCGCACACGATGAAGTGCGGCAAGTCGGCGTCCAACTCCTCGTCATGCACAATATAGAAGCCAATTCCCAATGAATTTGGCCAATTCCAGGCGTCCTCATCCACTCCAAGCTCCTGCATGCGCTCCTTATTTTTTTTTGCCGAGGCTTGCATTTCATCCTTCACCAACGCTTGCACCGCGTCGCTTTTCCACCACTTTCCTAGGGGCGTGTTCGCCCAACGTTCGCGGGTAGCGGCAAGATCATCAATTCCAAGCACCAACCACGCGTCCTCGGGAACGAGTTGCTCAAAGCTCACGGCGTCCTTGACTTGAGCTTTGGCTTGATCTTTGACCACGCCATCGACCAAGTCTTTGCCTTGTCCCAACGCATTCGTGACGAGCAACAACACAGCGGCGCAAGTTGCCATGAAATTTTTATTCAACTGCATCATTTGAATCCTTTGAAACTTCTGCGGTTGGCGCAGGTCCCCGCCAATTTGAAATCACTACATATTTTTAAAAAACTATTTCGACCCGACCGCGCCCGTATTTGATCCATCGAGCAACGCGGACTCGGTATCAAACTTGGAACGCGTTGGACCATCGTGATAGTTGTGGCCAGAATTTGGATTGCTGCGGTCGTAGGCAAAGGCCTCGCGATTGCGCACAAAGTCCTTCACGTAACGCGCGGGAATTGCAAAACCCAGCGATTCGCCGCCGCGCAACCCCATGTTTGTGATTCCAATCACCTCGCCACGCGTGTTGAACAATGGACCACCAGAGTTGCCGGGATTGATCGGGCAATCCATCTGTATATAGGTGAGGCCGTCGAAACTGCGCTGCGTTGTGCTGATCACGCCTTGCGTCAGCGTGCGCTCAAGTCCCAGCGGATTTCCAATGGCAAACACGGCTTGACCAATATCAAGTTGCTCCTCTTTTTGAATAGGTGCAAATGAGAAGTCGCCCTCTTTGGTGGCAGGAATCTTCACCAGGGCCAAATCCAAATGATTGTTCACCGCGATCAATTCAACCTTGTCAATGTCCACGCGCTTGAGCGTTCCATCTGGTTGCGGAAACCACACAGTGGCCTTCAACTTTTGCTCGCCCTGCACAACATGCGCGTTGGTGATGGCGTGTCCATCCTTGTCAATGATCACGCCCGAACCCAATCCACTGGGCGTGCTGATTTTCACGACCGCGGGACCAATACTTTTGGCGTGCTCCTTTGGACTTTGCGTTGGCGCGTTCACCACGGTGTGGAACAAATCATCGCGCTCCACTTTCACTGGCGCGGCAGCGGCGGCGGCCTCGATGGAAGCGACATCCTCCATGTCAAATGACAACACTTCCGCGCCAATGTCCACCCACACGCGCTTATCGCTGCGTTTCACAATTTGACCATTGATAGTGGAGCCACTTTGCAGATGAATCACATCCGCGCTGGAGAACTCAACAGCGCCAAGAAGCAAAGTCACGCTTGCAAATGCCCGAAGCGACGATAATGACATATATTTTTTCACAGGCTTATGATAGCCCGCCCGCCCATTTGGTCGGGGCTAGAGATCGTGCTTTGCAAAATACTTTTTACTGACCTCTTTATGGAGACCTGTGATGTTTATTCTTTCCGCCGTTGCCATGAGCTTGAGCGCCGCCGTGCTCGCCGCGCCGCAAAGCGCCGATCTATCCGCCAACTTTGGCTTTGATCCACTGGAGATTCAAAAGATCGACTCCAAAGCTGGTCCCATGATCGCCACCGACTTGGATGGCGACGGCCGCAAGGATTTGGTGGTGGTGAACAATCGCAAGAGTCGCATTGAACTGTATTACCAACGCGCAGACGCCAAGCCCGGCGACGAGAAGCCGACAACTCCGGGTTCCAATGAATTGCCTGAGCTTTGGCGCTTTCGCCGCGAGACCATTTCAGTGCCGCACGAAGTGCTGGCGGTGCTTGCCAACGATTTTGATCACGATGGAAAAATGGATTTGATCTACGCGGGACAACCAGGAACGATTGCGTTTGTGCAACAGAAAAAACCCGGCGTGTTTGAAATTATCCGCAAGACACCAGTGAAAAATCTAGTGGGAAACCGCGACAATTTGCTGCTCGCCAACGTGAATGGCGATTCCAAACCCGAACTGATCACAAACACTGGTGGAAAAATTTCCGTGTGGCCTTTGGACAATGATCAACTTGGAACTCCGCTGGAATTAAGCGCTGGCGAGGGAACAATTGTGGCCATTATGACGGACGATTTTGACGGCAATGGAACCATGGATCTCGCCGGCATTGTGCCTGACGACTCCAGTCCGATTCGTATTTGGCTCACCAGCCTTGATGGCGACAAACTTGTGGTGGGCCCGCAAAATAGATTTGAAATGCCGCCGTTACGCGAGGTGGATGCGCTGCATTTGCCCGGCGACAAGCAGGCGATGCTGGCGGTGATCGAGAAACCCAGCAAGCGTTTAGTGTTCAGCAAATTGGTCAAGTCAACCATTGAACGCGCCAGCGACCGCGAGGCCAGCATTCAAACTGTGACCTTCAATGATCCGCAAAATAAAAAGCGCAACTTCGCCGTGGCTGACATTGATGGCGATGGCCGTTTGGATTTGCTCGCCACCAACACTGGCGAGAACGCGGTGATGTTGTATCGCCAGAAACCTGGAAAGGGTTTTGAAACGCCGGAGAAATTTCCAGCGCTCGCGGATTTGGATTCGATCGCCGCGCAAGGCGCCAAAGGTGATCAACTTGCGCAACTCTTTTTACTGTCGGAAAAAGAAGGCATCGTTGGGCGCTCCGATGCCGGCAGCGATGGCATCGCATTTCCCAAGGCAATTCCGCTTCCCGCTGGTAGTTCGCCAGTCACAATGAATTTGCTGGATTTCAATGGCGCCAGCACTTTGGCGGTGGTCACCAAGGATGGACGCAACTATCAATTGCTTTTAATTCCCACCACTGGTGAACAATCCATGGATACAAAAAATCACCGCACTGTGAGTTTGGGAACGCTGAGCCGCGGGCCTGAAACAATTCTTAGTTTGGACGTCGATCATGATGGCCACACGGATCTTTTGGTGTTCACTCCCGACAAGCCCATGATCATGGTGCGCGATGGCATGGACAAGGATGGCAAACCGGAGTTGAAAGTTCTTGAGAGCAAGGACATGGGACAATTTGGTTTGGTGCAAGCCGCCAACGGCCGCAACACTTCGTCGCTTGATGTGCTTGGGGATGGGAAGAGCGAACTGCTGGTTGCGGATCGGAATTATGTCCGCGCATTGACATACAACGCCACGCCACCTGCGGGCACCAGTCCGGGTTGGCAAGTGGTTGCGCAAATCAATGCCGAAGCCTCCGACGCCAAACTCACCAGCATCGCCATCATGGGCGACAAGATTGTCGCGGGTGACCGCGAGAATGGCCGGCTTGTTGTGTTCTCTAAAAATAAAGACAAGAACGACAAGCCTGTGTGGAAACAAAGCGAGGCGATTGAAGTTCCTGGTTTCAAGTTCAATCAAATTTTTGCCGGCCGTCTTGGTGGCGACGACAACGATGTCATTCTTGTGATTGGCGATTCCAGTTTCGCCGTGGTCCGACTGCAAGGCGAGCGTTGGCGCTTGGACGAAGTTGCGACATGGAAAAGCGACGAACCACGGCGCGTAGAGCATGAATTTGTTGTTGGTGATTTAAATGGCGACGGTTTTTTAGATGTGACCGCGCTCGACGCCGCAGATCAAATGGCGGAGATCTTGACTTTCAGCCAATCGGGTCAGTTGCGCTACGGCACTGCCTTTAAAGTATTTGAAACAAAAATGTTCGCAGGCGGCGAACCCAAAGAGTTCGAGCCCAACATGGGCATGGTGACGGATATCACCGGCGACGGCAAGGACGACTTGGTATTGATGGCGCACGACCGAGTGTTGATTTATCCGCAGCAGACCAAGCCAAGCGCTGCGCCTGTGCTAGAGGCAACACCCGTGAAAAAGTCGGCTGTGAATCCAGCAACTGATGCGGCTGAAAAACCCGCGGTGATTGCGCCACAATCTAAGTCCGCCGGCAAGTGAGATGCGCTGCATTTTATTTACAGGTGGCTCACGCGTAACTATGTAGACCCGTGATTACAAAGTTGATCACGATCCAGTTGAACAACATCACGCCGGCACCAATAATGGCCAGCACCGCGGTCCACATACCCTTGTCTTTGCTGCGCCAGCGTGTGTGAATAAGCAGCGCGAATACAACAAAGGTGTTCAGCGCGAATACTTCTTTGGGGTCCCAACCCCAAGGACGTCCCCAACTGTGATCGGCCCAGATCGCCCCCATGGCAATGCCCGACCACAACATGACAAATGAAAGTTCCATCAGTGTCATGGTGACGCCATCCAAAATTTCACCAACACGATGTACGCGTATTTCAGCTGCAGGACCGGAGGAATTCACCAGCGACATCATTTCACCAGCGCCGCCAATGCGCGCGAAGGTGGCCGCGCCGCCGCGCCATCGCCACACTAAATACAACGCCGCGCTCACCGCGGCCATAAAGATAAGCGCGTAACTAAAGATGACAACGTTGGTGTGTATGTACAGCCAAATATCGTGCAGCACCGGCATCATGTTTGAAATTGCCGGATTCAACTGCGCGGGCAACAACGCGCACGCCATCAATGCTGTCATGCTGGTCACCGCGGCGCCCAGCGCGAACAATCCGCTCACGGCGGTTCGGCGCAAAACAATTTCAACCACAATGGCCAAGCACGAACCAAACCACGCGCTGGTGGTGACGGCTTCAAACATGTTGGAGTTGGGCCAACGATCGCTGATGTACCAGCGCAATAACAGCGCCGTAGTTTGCAAAATGAAAGCCGCAGCGAACACCACCATTCCGGCGCGCCGTGCCCAGGGCCATTTCCAAGACACTCCCAAAAGCAGCAACGTCACGCTGGCAAAAAACACAAACCAAGTCCACGTCATTTGTCCCGTACGGAAATACCAACTTTCCCACCACAATCTGTCCGGCGACGGATACGCCGCCGCGTCCATTGTGGCCGCCGCGGTCGCCAAAGATTTCGCGGCTGCATTCACGCCATTCACGTCGCCGGCGCGCCAGGCGAGTTGCAATTGTTCCCACGGCGCGGCAGTTGCACCAGTAGCGGCGTCTAGGGTTTGCCACTGGAGTGAAGGTATAGAATTTGCCTGAATTACACTGGTTTGCGCTGAATTCACGGCGACAGCCCCCCCGCTTGATGAAGCATTTGATGACACGTCGGCTAGTGGGGTTGGAGGCACAGCCCGCAGACGAGCGCGAATTTGATCGAACTGCATCAGCGCGATGGCGCCGCGCATTTGATCAGCTTGCTTTGCCGTACGGATTAAATCTCCGGAGAGTTGGCGCATCAGTGGCGCGATACTGTCCTGCCAAGCGCCGTTCTGATCCGACCACAGCAACTCACGCGAAATCATTCCATGTGATTGAAATCCTCGCATGCGTTCTTTAAGAGATGGATCACTTTGCAGCAACGCTTGTGCAAGACGCGCCCGCACCTCGGCGTTCTTCACTCGGATCACATCGGCGCTCTCATATGCCTCTGGTCGAATCGCTAAGTCAAGAAGTGTGAACATTGGCGACTGCGCACCAATTTTTTTACCGCCAGAAATTTCCTGCATATAGCCAAAGGAAAAACTGCCGAGACTTTTAATCCGGCCCTCACTCATGATGGCTAGCCCTTCAATCGGCGCAAGATCCACTTCACTGGCAAAGGCGTTTGTATTTTCGCCCAAAACTTTTTCGACCGCGACTTGCGCCGCATTGGCTTGACTCATCAAAGCAACATCGCGGGTCTCGACCGTGTGCGTGTGCGCGATTGGTGAAATGTTCTGCGCGCTTGCGTTGCTATTGCCCATACAAATCACCGCGCTCATCATCAGCAGCGCTGTCAACGCGGATGGCGAATGCAGCCTAATTTGCGCCGCATTTTTGCTTTTTTCAATTGCGCGTCGCTTGATCACGGGCTTCACATAGAAGGCATAGCACATTCCAATGGCAGCCATAATTGCGCCCGTAAGTTGCAACCACACTCCCTCACGGGTTCCCACGCCAAGCACAGTGAAGTTTAAACCCGCGCTCGCGGGCAAGCCATCTTGACCTGCGTCAGGCGGATCCCACTGCGCCTGAAAAAACCAAAGTCCATCATGTTCAATTGGTTGATTCACGCTGACGGCTTGCGGCGCGCCCCACTTTCCATCAGGCTCGCCAAATCGCAGTTGACTTGTGTAGTCGCGAATGGTGGATGTTTCTCCGGTGAAACCACCCACATGTGAAGTGAGAGTGAATGTTTCAAGCGCCACCGCGCTTGGCAGCGGCATCCGTCTGCGCGAAAATAAAACCTCCGCTTCGGATCCATCGGCTAGGCGAATGCGCGTGGGCGAAAATAATCGACCGCGAAGGACATCTTCAGTTCGATCAAACGCGTAGTCGTGGTAGCGAAGCCATTTGGTTTCGCCGTCAATGGTCCCAATACGCGCCATAGCTGAGCGCTCGCCAACATCTTTCACGCGTTGATTTGGAGGAACAATGACTGGCTTCACTTCCGGCACGGCGCGCGTAAAATATTCCAACACACGCAATGTGGTTCCCTCGCCCAACACAAGAGGTTCCCCAATTGCAATGGGACGAACTTGTGTTTCATTTGTGATCGCCAGCACCGCGGTCAACTGAGCGGGGTCCGGTCCAGCGATTAAAGTGATGGGAATACGCCCAATTCCAGGCAAATATCGCGCGCCCAGTTCCGGCGCCATGCTCATAGGTGCGGAGCGTGGATCGGGATTATCACTGGCTTTCATGTCGCGGTTGAGCGCTGGATCATTGAATATCCAGCGGCGAAATTCGCCGTGCGGTGTCTTCATGTCAACAATAACCACGCTCACTTCGCCGCCCGAAAGAACCATGTCATCTTGGGCGCCGGCCACTTTAAAACCGTAGCCGCGCTCCACTAGACCGATGGGAATGAATCCATCCGCACCAGGCTTAGCCGCCAAGTCCACAAGAATGTCGCCCACTCCTTCAAGCGTGAATTGCACTCGCGCTTCATGCGAGCGTTCGGCCAGCATGGCGGCGGAATCCACAAAGCGAAAGCGAATCAAGTCGCCCGGCGAAGTCCGTGCACGCGGATCAAATGCGGCAAGGGTGAAATCGCGAGCGCTTGCGTTGGGGGACTCAATGCGAACGCGCAACGCTGGGTTCAACGGACTGTCAACTGCTCCACGCGCAAGACGACTTTGCTCCACGGCGTAGCGCAAGTATCCAGTGGCGCTGAATATGATATTTGGAAATGGATCATTGGCCGCGAGGGCGGGAATGGCGACATCGATCGGATCAATTGGTTCATCCACGGCGGCGGAAAAAATGTGCGAGCGATCAGAAATGTAATCGTTATAAAATGGAAGTCCGTTGATGGGTCGCTCGCACCACGCCGTGTCGCCAGGCTTGCGCACATACAACGCCCACGATTTTTCCAAATCGTTTTTCAAATAAAACCAGTGTTGGCTGGCGTACTCCACGCGCGCCACAAAGAGCGGCTCGACAATGGCGGTTCCTTTGGCTTTGACTGCTCTTTCCACGGGATTTTGATCATTTCCAGTGAACAGTAAATCCTCCGCAAGATCAGGCCGGCCGTCGATCACTTGACGAATAAATTTCTGGCGCGGCCCATCCACCACCATCATGATGCTGTAAGCACTGCCACCCAAGGCGTCCGCTGTTTGCAATTTCCAGTTGGGATCAATGGACGCCACTTGCACAGACCACTTCTCCGCACCCACTTGTATTTGTGTTTGATTGCCAGGCGCGGCCAGAATTTTGCCAACACCTTTACTTGCGCCATCGCTTGAAGTGATTTCCAAAAGCACTTCGCGCCGCGACACAGGCGCGTCGCCCTCGACCTTGGTGGAGAAATACCACAGGCTTCCCGCGATCAATGTGAGAATGCCAGAGTGAATCATCCAGACGCCAAAATTCACTGGACGAAATGGAATTCGCCGCAGCGTGGTCCACGTGATGTTGGCCGCGATCAACAACATCAAGGCAAGAAATGGCCACCAATGAAACCATTCGAACTCCGTCAACTCAAACGGACGCCACTGTCGCAACATGGAGTACCGCCACGCATCAGGGTGAAAAATATTGGGATGAATCGGATAGACAATTCCAGCGCTGCCCACCGTCATATAGATGAACAAGAGCGCGAGCAACGTGATTCCAAACTTGACATTGGAAAATAAATCGGAGATCGCACGAAATGGATTCATGGGTGAGGAATAGATTCTACGAGGGCTTTACAAGGCAAGCCACACGACAATCCATGCGCGTAGAAATGGCTACCATATTGCCCCTATGAGAAACCCTATGCACAAAACACTTCAATCCGTCCTTGTATTTGGTCTATTTTCCGCAGTGTCTTTATTCAGTGGCTGCAAGGCAACATCGAAAGATGCTGCAACACCAGCAGCAACTACAGCAGCTGCATCCGCACCTGTTGCACCCGCGAAAGCAGTTGCAGCAACCGAACCCGACGCTCCAATTGCGCCTGCAAAACCTGTAGCCCCAGTTGCACCCGCACCTGTAGCTCCGGTCGCCCCAGCAAAGCCCGTTGCATCCATAGTTCCTGCTCAACCAGTTGCGCCAGCAGCAGCTCCCGCCGCAAACACATCCATGCCAATGTCAGACATGATGTATGTGGTGATGAAGACCAACAAGGGTGATGTGGTCATGGAACTTGATCACAAGATGGCGCCAAAGAGCGTTGAAAATTTCATGGCGTATGTGAATGCCAATTACTACGACAAAACAATCTTTCACCGCGTGATCCGCGACTTCATGATTCAGGGCGGCGGATTCACAAGCGACATGACGCAAAAGTCCACCAACGCTCCGATTGTCAACGAGGGCAAGAATGGGTTGCTTAATACACGCGGCACTCTTGCAATGGCACGAACCAACGATCCAAATTCAGCCACAAGCCAATTCTTTATCAACACTGTTGACAATCAGTTTCTTAACGCCAGTGGCCGTAACCCCGGCTACGCAGTGTTTGGAAAAGTCATTGATGGAATGGACGTGGTCGATGTGATTCGCGCCATGCCAACCAAACGCGGCGATGTTCCTGTGGAAACCGTGGAAATCATCTCCATTCGTCCGTTGCCTGGAGCACCTGCTGCCAAGAAATAAGCGGGCAAAACCGCTTGTTTAGGAATGGCGCAAGAACGCAACAGGTTCAACCGCCACAAAATATTTGCACAATCGCTCCCGCGGATTTTATCCGCGGGAGTTTTTTAATGCCGCCACAAGTTGGGCCTCGTTCCAAATTGCCACGCCCAACGCGCGCGCCTTTTCCAATTTGCTACCTGCGTCGCTTCCAGCGATGACAAAATCTGTTTTCTTGGAAACAGATCCGCTGATTTTTGCGCCGAATGATTCCAACCGCTCCGCCAAATCCGAGCGCTCAAAATTATCAAGCGTGCCCGTGAGCACAATTGTTTTTCCAGCGAACATGTGGTCAGCACCCAAGCCAGCCGTCTTGGCCGCGCCATACAAAGGGCTTCGCAAATTCACGCCGGCGGACGCCAAGTCCTTGAACATTTTTCGAATGTCCGCGCGCCGCAAGTCCCCCGCCAAACTTGCCGCGGTTGTTTCACCAAAGTCATCCAGCGCTTCAAACTGCTCTTGAGTGGCCGTCAACAACGCGTCGGCGTCTGGAAACATTTTCGCCAATGTCTTGCTTGCCGTTGCACCGATATGGCGCAAGCCCAGCGCCGCCAACACGCGCGCCAACCCTTTGTCCTTGGCACTGTTGGCGGAATCAACAATAGATTGCGCAGTTTTTAAGCCTATTTTGCGTTGCTGTGTGCCTGCGCTTGTGGTGGCCTCGCTGGTCATTTGCGCCATCGTGTTGGCGTCAAGCGTGAATAGATCGGCGAATTTTTTCACCAAGCCCGCGTCAACCAACTGATCGACAACCTTGTCACCAAGGCCTTCTATGTTCATTTGATCGCGGCCCACAAACCATTTCACGCGCTCGCAAAATTGCGCCTTGCACGCCGGGTTGCGGCAAAATATTTTGGGTCCTTCTTTTTCCAATTCACTGCCGCAACTTGGACACACAATAGGCGCGACCACTGGAACGCTACTTTTCTTGCGCGCTGAAAGATCCACCTCCACAACTTGCGGAATGATTTCGCCCGCCTTCTCAACCAACACGCGGTCCCCCACGCGAATGTCCTTGCGCCAAATCTCCTCAATGTTGTGCAGCGTGGCGTGGCGCACAGTGCTGCCGCCAACAAATACTGGCTCCATGGTGGCGCGCGGAGTGAGCGTGCCGCCCTTGCCCACTTGCCATTCAATGTTCACCAACGTTGTTGTCTTGCGCTCCGCTGGATATTTAAATGCAATCGCCCAACGCGGCGACTTGCTGGTGGATCCAAGTTTCTCGCGCATCGCTAGCGAATCAATTTTCACCACCATTCCATCCACGCCGTAATCCAATTTTTCACGCTCGTTGGCGAAAGTTTCAATCGCTGCGCACGCCATTTCGCAGTCGTGGCAGCGCACACTGCGGGCGCTGGTGGGTATGCCAAAACCCCTGCATTTTTCCAGCATTTTCCAGTATGTGCCAATGTCCATCGCGTCGAATTCGCCAAGCCCATGCATGGTGAAACGCAATCCACGAGCGCGCACAACCGCGGGATCCAAACTTTTCAACGTGCCCGCGGCGGCGTTGCGAGCGTTCACAAATAACTGCTCGCCCTCTTTCTCACGCTGCGCATTCACGCGAGCAAAGCTGGCGAAAGGCATGTCAATTTCGCCGCGCACCTCCAGCACTTTTGGCGCCGCGCCCTTGAGGCGAATCGGAACGCTGCGAATCATTTTAATATTGGCGGTCACATCGTCGCCGGTGATTCCGTCACCGCGAGTCAATGCCTGAGTCAACACGCCATCTTCATAGCGCAAAGAAATTGCTACTCCGTCAATCTTTGGATCCGCCACCACCACGGGTTGCGCGCCCAATGCGGCTTCGCATTTCGCATACCACTCACGAAATGACGCGATGTCATATGTGTTGTCAATGGACTGCATCACAACGCGATGCGCCACGCTGGCAAAGCCCTTGCTTGGCGCGCCGCCAACACGAGCGGTGGGACCATGTGGATCCGCGAGCTCTGGATATTTTTTCTCAATCTCCTGTAATTCCGCCAGCAAATCATCAAATTCCTTGTCGCTCATGAATGGAGCGGAGTGCGTGTAATACGCCTCGTTGGCGCGATCCAACAGAGTGGTCAACTCTTTCACACGACTTGCGGCTGCGTTGGATGACTTCATTATTGATGCGCCCTAATCACCCGCTGAAATCGCGTCAGGGCCTTGGCCCGCGGTTTTCTCGTAGTGACCATCACCACGCTTTTCAAAGCGGGAAAAACCAAGACGCTCCAGATTTGATTTTGAGTAGCGGCCTTTGTCGGACGTTGTTTGCACTTGCGGAACAACAATCGCGCGGCGCACAGGCGCGCCAGTTTCTGGATGCTTCTCAAGCGCGGGATCGCTCAGCGGTTGAAAAACTTCAAAGCGTTCGCCGGCTTCTCCATTTGGCATGATCACTTCATAGACATACGTTGGCATCGGATGACCTCTTGGCTAGAGCATAGGTTGAAGGAAGTTTTTTGCAGAGATAATTTCCTCCACGCGCCGCTCGCCGCCTTCACGCTCAATCACCACGGGCACATCGCTTGGCAGCGTGGCAACCAACCGCATGAAATTATTCCATGGCACTTGCCCCTCTCCAACAGCGGTTTCCCTGCCCCAAACATCGGTTTTTCCGCTAGCAATTGCGTCCTTGGCGTGCACTTGGCGAACCCGGGGCAAAAGTTTTTCAAACGCGGCAAGCGGTTCATCCAACCCATACAAAAGCATGTTGGCTGGATCAAAATTCACGCCCACATCTGCGCGGCTCAGTTCATCAAGCACGCCATTCAAAGTGGCGGCGCTTTCCTGGCCAGTTTCAAACGCCACATTCACGCCAACATTTGCAAAGAGATCAATCACCTCGCGCAAACGATTGATCATGGTCGCGCGCGCTGGATCACCCGGATGCTCCGGCAAAAACCCGGCGTGAAAAGTGACTAGCGAAACACCGAACGTTTTTGCAATTTGCGCCACTTGCGCGGCGCGCTCCAGATTGGCTGACCAATGCGCGTCAGGACGAACACCACCAGTCTCACGAATGCGATCGATGGAAGAATAATCCTCGCCCGCCATGGCCAACATTCCACTTTCAATCACTATTTCACCGGCGCGCAGAACATCGATCGCTCCGCGCCAAACCTCCGGCTGCGCAACCATTGGCGCAAGCGCCAACTGCACTCGGTTCAAACCAGTGGCGCGCAACCGCTCAAGCAATTCAACGGGATCGCGCGGGCGCAGACTCCACGAGCAGACTGCAAGATTACGTTTTGGCATTGCGTTGCAAGCCTAACCCGCAAAGTTGCAATTATGTTTGATATGCATTTCACAGCGAAAAACTGCGCACATACCACTAGAAGCCATCAGGATCTGCGACTAAGATGACTCTGTGAGCAGTGCCCCCGCGCAATCAAATTTGATCCAAGTGGAATCGTCCACTCCAATTGTGGTCAAACGCACGTTGGCCGAGCGCGCCGAGGCTTTCATTAGCCGCTTGAGCACGCGCAATTGGTTCTGGCAAAAAGTGTGCAGCCTGATTTGGCTGCCCTTCGCATTTCGATCCGGCATCACCATGCGGCGCGTGGACTCCAATCGATTCACCGCGCTGCTTCCATTTAGCCGCGCCAATCGCAATTGGTACAACGCCATGGCGGGAGCCGCGTTGCTTGGCAACAGCGAAGTCGCCGCCGGTTTGTTTCTATTTGGAAAAGTGGGCAGCGATTATTTCGTGGTCTGCAAGAAAATGGAATATCGATTTCTGCGTCCCTGTGTTGGGCCAGCTTTGTATGACATCACAGCCGAACAAGACATTGATGAGTTGGTGAAAGTTGGCGGTGAATTCAACATCAATCTGGCCATCAACATTCATCAGCAAATGGGCAAGAAGCGTGGCGACAAGCGCGTTGGTCGTTGCCAGATTGTGTTCCATTGCACGCCCAAGTCCATGGCCAAGGCGCGCGCATTGCGCAAGTCGCAAAAAATGGTCGCGCTTGACAACGCCGCCAACAATTCAAGCGACGAGTGACCTCGACATGTTCGCGTGTTGCGGTCATGATGTGTGAATGCGACGATCCGTTGAAATTATGGGTTGGGGTTTGTATTTAGCCAGTAGTTGGACGTGGTGCATTGGAATGTTTTTGCCCATTCTGCTGCTGCGTTGGTGGGGTTGGCCAGGGTTTGTCGCGTTCGCCGTTCCAAACATTCTGGGCTGCGTGGCGTTTGGATATGTGTTCACACCAGAAACCAGCCGCCGATTCGTTGAGAGATATGCGCCAAGCATTCGCTGGTTTGCGTGGGTCACAATCGCTTTTCAATCTTGGTTTGGATCGTGGGCCGACCGCCGATTGGGCATGCAAGGATTGCTGGGCACATCGGTGAATTGGTCCGACCTATGCCGGCTCTTGCCACTTTTATTTTTAATGTTTCCAGGCACTGGGCGCTTCTGGATGATTGCAGGAACCGCCTGCACGATCGCAAGCTTCGCGCTGTTTGCCACAAATGGTTTGGGCGCGCTCAACGATCCACCAGTGGTTGGAAGTATGACTCCCATGTCGCTGGCATGGGCCGCGCCATTCATGGCGTTTGGTTTTTTGCTCTGCCCCGCGCTTGATCCAACATTCCACCGCGCTCTGCAACAAAGTCCAAGCCGTCATTCCTTCGCGGTGTTTGGCGTTGCCTTCGCGGCGCAACTTCTATTTGCTGCAAGCACATTTAACGCGGCCACTGGACTTGTGTCTTTGGCGTGGCCCATTGCGGCGCAAATTATTTTGCAAACCACTTTCACCATGTGCGCCATGGTTTCCGTGACCAGCCCCACTTCACTTCGCAGTTGGCCAACAGCCCCGGCGTGGATTCTGCGTTCCACGGGTCGAGCAAGTTTCATCAATTTCGCAAGTGTTTTGGCCCTACCAGTGGTCGGCATGGCGCTGGGTCGATTCGTGCTTGATTTACTCACCGCCATCACCGTGGATGTTCCAGTGATGATGCCCGCAAGCGAACTGCTCGCGTCCGTTTCATCCGTGACTTCCGCTGGCGAAGCGACATACTTGCGCTGGCTCGGTTTTTACGGAATCATTTTTCCGGCGTGGCTGCTATTAAAATTGCGGCGGGTCCCCGCTTCAGTGGCGTGGCCGGCGATTTTTGTGGCGGCGGCAGCGGCCGAACGCGGCATGGTGGGGGCGAGAACTTCGTATTTACTTGTGTCGTTGGGTGTGATTGTGATCGCGGCTTTATGGCAAAGCGACAATTTTATGAAAGAGCCTGAAATTGTAATTGAGGATGGTCGTTCCAACGCGTGAATGCGAATGTTCATTACATAGCCGCCGGGCCACATGTAAGTGAGCGCTGCGAAGTGAGGTTGATTGCATGCGAGATGGATTTCATCAAAGGACTTTGAATGTTTGAAGATGCACTCAAACCACTGCCTGAAAAAGCCTTCGACTACTCAGCCGCTGTTCATTTGCTCAATCGCGCTGGTTTTGGTGGCACACCATCGCAGGCGCGCGCGCTGGCCGACATGGGATTGAACAAAGCCGTCGACCGGTTGGTGAAATACGAATCTCAACCTGTCGAGCCGGTCAAAGCGGATCTGTTTGACAACAGCATCATGAGCCCTCAGACGGATGAGCAGCGTGAAGCGGCGCGCAAAGCCCGCCAAAACAATGACGAGGAGGCGTTGGCCGCGCTGCAACGCGAGCGCAATCGCAAACAAGCCGAGGATCGCAAGCAAATCGCCGAACTTCAAAAGTGGTGGATCAAGCGCATGATTGAGACCCCTCGGCCGCTCGAGGAAAAAATGACGCTGTTCTTTCATGGACATTTCGCCACGGGCTATCGCACCATTGAAGACAGCTTTCACATGTATCAGCAGAACCAACTTTTTCGAAAGTTTGCCACGGGCAACTTCGCGCAGTTGGCGCACCGGATCATTCGTGATCCAGCCATGATTAAATATTTAGACAACGATGAGAATCAAAAGTCCAAACCCAATGAAAACCTGGCGCGCGAACTGATGGAATTGTTCACGCTCGGCGAGGGTCGGGGCTATACCGAGGACGACATTAAAGCTGGCGCGCTGGCGCTCACCGGCTACACGTTTAAAGACGACACATTTTATTTCAACAACAACAACCATGACACCTCGACCAAGAACATCATGGGCAAGAGCGGCCAATTTGATGGCGATGGTTTTTTGGATGTCATTCTGGCGCGCAATGAGTGCGCGGAATTCATGGCTGGAAAGTTGTTCAGGTTTTTTGTCAACGACTCCTCTGGTGACTTGTCCAAAGAGCAGAAGGCGTTCATTCTGGCCATGGCCAACAAACTCCGCGCCAGCAAATATGAGCTGAAACCCCTGCTGGACGCTGTTTTTTCAAGCGCTTACTTCTACAGCGCGCAGAACCGTGGCGCCATCATCAAGAGTCCTATTCAACTTACGGTGCAAGCCGTGCGCAGTCTGCGCACTCCTGTGCGTGAACTCAGCGCCTTGGCAAGCGCCACCGATTTGATGGGACAGAATGTTTTCTTTCCGCCAAATGTCAAAGGTTGGGACGGCGGTCGCAGTTGGATCAACACCAGCACTTTGTTCATTCGCCAAAATGTGTTGGTGTATTTGCTCACTGGTCGCAAACCCGACATGTACGAATGGCAAGCCAGCGACATTCCATTTGACGCAACGCATTTGGTGGACCACTTGCGCCAACCCGATGGCAGCGTGGACATGGCGAGCGGTATTGAATATTTGCTGCGATTTAATTTGGCGCAATCCCCATCGCCATTGCGGCTTCAACAAGTCATGACCTTCGCCAAAAGTCGAGGCGAGCGCTTGGACAATGATCGAATCATTGCCGTGCTTGCTTTAACCACTGCCATGCCGGAGTACCAACTGTGTTAACGCTATATTCTTTAGGAGCCCGTCAATGAGTGAACACAACAATCCATATTCACGAAGATTGTTCATTCGCCATGGCGTGGCGTTGGCCAGCATGGCCACAACTATTCCACAATTCATACAAAATTCAGCCCTTGGAATGGTGGCGCAATTGGCTGGCAATCCTGGTGGCGCCGGAATTCCTCAAGACCGCATTCTTGTTGTGGTGCAACTTGGCGGCGGAAATGACGGTCTAAACACCGTGATTCCTTTTGGAATGAGCGAGTATTACAACGCTCGGCCAACCATTGGAATTTCCGCGCCCAACGCAACGGCCAAGGGTCAGACCGGCGTCGCGTTGATGCTTGATCAACAACGCGGACTTGGATTGAATCCTTCGCTCAAGGGCTTGAAGAGTTTGTATGACGATGGAAAGCTTGCGGTGCTTCAAGGCGTTGGATATCCAAATCCAAATCGAAGCCATTTCACCAGCATGGATATTTGGCAAACCGCAACCACTGGCGCCAAGGGCAACGGCTGGATCGGCCGCTACTTTGACAACACGTGCAACGGCACGCCAATTCCAGAAGGCTCAATCAGTATTGGACGCACCGCTCCTCTGGCGCTGAATGGCCAAGTGCAAAAACCAATTTCATTTGAGAGCGCAGAACTATTTCGCTGGCTTGGAAAAGATCTGCACAAGAGTTTGGATGATCCATATCAACAGATCAACCGCGCTGGAATTGTGCCTGAAACCACGCAGACAAGCCAGGCGGCATTTTTAATGCGCACAGCGCTTGACGCTCAACTGGGCAGCGATCGCATTCGCGCCGCGGTAGGTAAACCGTCTCTGACAACATGGCCACAATCCGAAATCGCCAATCAACTTCGCATTGTTTCCGCCCTGATTCGCGACGGAATGCCAACGCGCGTGTACTACGTTTCCCAAGGTGGCTACGACACGCATGGCGGTCAACTTGGAAGCCACGGCCGCGCGTTGCAACAAGTGGGCGACGCCTTGGCCGCGTTCCAAAAGGAATTGGTGGCGCAACACGCAGAGGACCGTGTGATCTCCATGGTGTTCAGCGAATTTGGCCGACGCGTGAAACAAAATGCAAGTGGCGGAACCGATCACGGAACTGCGGCGCCCATGTTTGTGATTGGATCCAAGGTGAAAGCGGGCGTGCACGGTGATCATCCAAGCCTCACGGACCTTGATCAAGGCGACTTAAAATTCAAACAGGATTTCCGTGGTGTCTACGCCAACATTTTAGACGAGTGGCTCAATGCGCCAAGCGCCAAGATTTTAGGTGGAACATTCGCCAAAAGTTCCATCATCAAGGCGTGATCACTCGTCAAAACTCGGCGGATCAATTCCCTCGCCCTCGTCAATTTCAGGGATCACGCCTTCGGGCAACGCCTTCAGAAACGCGCGGCCGTAATTCTTTTTTGCGATGCGAGAATCCAACACAACCACGCGCCCTGAATCTTGGCTCGAGCGAATCAAGCGCCCAAAACCCTGTCGAAACCGCAGAATTGCGCGAGGAAGTTGATCGTCGCGAAATGAATCGCCGCCCTCGCTAGACAACTTTTCACCGCGCGCCTTGGTGAGCGGCTTGTCTGGACTTTCAAATGGAAGCCGCGTGATGATCACGTTGCGCAAACCATCGCCGCGCACATCAACGCCCTGCCAAAAACTACTGACTCCAAAGAGAACGCTGCGTGAATCTTCTTTGAATCGATCCAGCATGATGTTTCGCGGCATGCCGCGGTTCTGCACGAAGAACGGATGCCCGTCGCGCGCGAGATCAGATTCAACCACGCGCGCCACGCGCTCCATGGTCGCCAAACTTGTGAACAACACAAACGCACCGCCATCAGTCTCACGCACATGTCGCAAAATTCGATTGGCCAGCGCGGCCTCAAAATTTTGATCGGTTGGATCGGGCATCGTGGCGTCAATGATAAATTTCACTTGGCGAGCAAGATCAAACGGACTTCCAAGTTGCACGGTCTTGGCGTCATCGCAACCTAGGCGCCGCGACGCAAGCGAGAAGTCGTTCAAGCTGGTCGCCAGCGTGGCGCTAGTGAGTACCACGGAAATGTTCTTTGAGAACAGTTGCTCGCGCAACAGCGGCGACACATCCACCGCGGCCGCTTGAAGCGACACCGCCGCGCGCGCGCTGCGTTTATTTTTCCGTCCGCCTTCAATCCAGTACACGCAACCAGGAATATTTTGCGCCACCAATGATTGACTGGCCAGCGCGAACGCATCCGCGCGTTCGGCGAACGCATTCAGTTCAAATTGATCTGCTTCCTCAGCGGATTCCCGCAAAAAACGCAGCATTCCTGCCAAGTTTTTCATGGGCTCGCTCAACGAATCCACCACCGCGTTTGCGCCAATCACCCGCTGCTCGCCCGCGGACTCTGGATCGGACGATCCATTTTTTGACAAGTGCCAAAGATCGTTGAACAACCCCTCCGCGGCTTGCTCGCATAACTCCACGCAACGCACCGCCTGCTCGATGCGCTCCAAGCCAGCCTTGGCCAAACGCAACTGTGGCAAGTAGCCCTTGCCGCTGTTGGAAACCAGCGTGCGTAGAAAATGTTTCACGCCGCTCTCGGATAAACGCGACCCAAAATTTTCGCTCGCCACGGTTTCTATTTCATGCGCCTCATCCAAGATCACATGCGTGTAGTCGGGAAGAAACCCGCGCCCACGCGAGCGCATTGCCAAGTCACTGAAGAACAACGCGTGATTGCAAACCAAAATATCCGCGTTCTCCATGCGCCGTCGCGCCGACTGATAGAAACACTTGTCATATGTTGGACAACGTTTGCCCATGCAATTGTGAGTGTCGCTTTGCACTTGCTCCCAAATTGTTTCTGGCCGAAGCACTGGCAGCGACGACAACGTTCCGTCACGCGTTTCTATGGCCCAGTCCTCCACGGCGTGCAATAGATGGCGCTCTTCCTCGTCGGGAAAGAGTCGCTCCTGGCGCTCGCTTGCCAAACGCAAGCGCCGCAAACTGACGTAATTTCCGCGTCCTTTGGCTAAGACCGCGCTGAACTCGTGGCTGGAAGCGGCGCGCAACAACGGCAAATCTTTTTCAATCAACTGCTCCTGCAAACTGATGGTGTTGGTTGAAATGATCACGCGCTCCTTGGCTTCCACCGCGCGAGCGATGGCAGGAATGAGATACGCGAAACTTTTTCCAACGCCTGTTCCCGCCTCCACCAAAAGCCGTCCGCGCTTGGCCAGCGTCTCCTCCACCAATTTGGCCATCTCCACTTGCTGGGGACGCATTTCAAAACCAACCAAGCGCCGCGCCAGCGGGCCATCCTCACACAACATGGATTCAGCGTGCAATGTCATTGAAAAGTTCTAGTCTTGTTGCGAATCGGAGTCATTGGGTGCCACAATTCCAAGCGGCTTGCGTGAAGGCAGACCTTGATCGCGCGGATACAACCGCGAAGTCTTGGCCACTTTCACAACCGCCACAATCGTTCCCGTTGGAGTGCGGGTGGTTGTGTCTACCTTAGCGTGCAATAATTCAAGGGCTCTTTGCGCCGCCTCTATTTCTTGCGGCGCACGCTCGCCTTTGATGGCAAGCAACACGCCATCCACTTTCAAAAGAGGAACCGCCAGTTCAATGATCGACGCCAATTGACCAACCGCGCGACAAGTGACCGCGTCTAGGGCCTCGCGCTCCGGGCTACGGAACGCGGAAGCGTCCTCTATGCGCGCCTGCATAACCGACACATTTGACAAGCCAAGCAACTCAATGGCCTCTGACAGAAATCGAGCCTTTTTTCCTGTGCTTTCGATCAAAGTGAAGGACACATTGGGCATGGCGATGGCGAGTGGAATGCCCGGCAAGCCGCCGCCCGAACCAATGTCGGCAACATTCTTGGCGTCTAGAGCCGCAAGAAATGGCAGCAGCGAAAGACTGTCCGCGATGTGCTTCACCCACGCCTCGGCAGGATCCTTGATGGCGGTCAAATTAAATTGCTGATTCACCAAGAGCAAGTGGGACAAGAATGTCGCCAACTTGTCCTCGTCGCCGTGATCCAATTCGATCGATTGCGATTTCAACATCTCATAAAAAAGTGGCGGCGGAGCAGAGACCCTATTCAACGAACACCTCCTAGGCTTTCCAAGTTGCGTGGTTTACGAAGTCCAAGTCCAAAAATAATTCCGGTGGCAAGCCAACCTGACACCATGCTTGAGCCACCGTAACTCACAAATGGCAGAGTGATGCCGGTCACCGGCAAAACGCCAAGCGTCATTCCAGTGTTGATGGCGATTTGCGTGAACACGATTGCGGCGATTCCTGTGGCGATGAGCCGCGAGAACGGGTCGCGGGTGGAGAGCGCGCAAATCACCGCGCCGCCGGCGTACAGAAGTCCCAAGCTCCAAGTCCCAAGGCCGCCAACAAATCCCCATCGACAACAAATCACGGCGAAGATCATGTCGTTGTGCTCCTCGGGCAAATGATTGTTGCGCACCAAAGCCTCGGCGTGATCGCGATCGTTGCCCCAAACTCCACCGGCGCCAACCAACGTCATGGCGCGGTCCGCCTGAAATCCAATATCACGCGCATAGCGATCATCGCCGCGAAACTGGGCAAATAGCGCGTCAACACGCTCGCGTTGATGCGGCCGCAAAATTGGATACGTGATAGGCGCGATCACCAAGACGCTCAGGATAAGCGTGGCGATATGTTTTTTTCTTGCGCCCGCAACCAGAAGCATGGCGAGCACTGGTGGAATAAACAACATGGCCGTTCCTAGATCGGGCTCTATAAGTATGAGCAAAATGAGCGGCGCCGCGATAAAAAATGGAGCGAAAAATCCGCGCCAACGTGCGATCGTTGGAGGCCGGCGCAGCCAACGCGCCAGCACCAACACCAACGCAAGTTTGGCGATCTCGCTTGGTTGAAATTCAAACACGCCCAAATTAATCCAACGACGCGCGCCGTTCTTTGGCCGCACCAACCAATCCGGCGTTCCTGGAATCAACACAAATACCAACAAGATAATTGAGATAACGTAAAGAGCCCACGCGCTTCGACTGAGCAACTTGTGGTCAGGCAAGCATGCCGCCGCGGCGGCGACCATGCCAAGCAACGCGTACACAATTTGCCGCTTGGCCAAGCTGGGCTCGGTGATCGAAATGATGTAACTGCCAACTAAACTTAATCCCACCGCCGCCACCACCATGATCCAACCCGGATTGAACCCAGCAAGTCCACCTGGACCAACCGCGCGACCGCCGGTGTAACCAAGTGGTGGGGAAACCGCGCTCATGCTGCTGCTCAACCTTCGCTCGCTTCTGGTTCGGGTGGTTGCGGATCCGAGGAGGGAGAAAATATATCAAAATCGCTATTTTTATCAGGGTTTTTTGAGTTGAATGTTTCCTGCAAATATCCCTCGTCTAGCAACGCCTGCACAATTTGCTTGGCGATCGGACCCGCCGCCTTGCCTCCACTGCCACCGCGATCAACAAGCACCGCGATAGCGTACTTTGGCTTCTCGCCTTTTTCTCCTGCAAGACCCACGAACCAAGCGTGGTCAATTCCCTTCAACGAACGATCAGACTTCCCATCGCCATTGTCGTCCAGTGGAAGTGGCGGCGCTTGGGCAGTTCCAGTTTTTCCGCGCACAGTGATGCCGGGAATTGAAATAATTGGTTCTTGCGTGCCATCACCATATTTAATGTGGTGACCGGTTCCATGCTTCTCCTGCACGGATTGCCGCAATCCTTCAAGCGCGCGGCGACACGCTTCGGCGGGCATATCTATCGTGCCCGTTCTACGATCGGGTGGCAACGCTGCAACATCGCTGATGATTCGAGCGTCACGAATTTCACCGCCGCGCGCGAGCGTTGCAAACGCATTTGCGGCTTGCAATGGCGTCCATGCGATCGGCCCTTGACCGATGCCCATGATGATGGGTGTGAACAAGTCGTGTCGCGATTCAATATTTAAAAGTTGCTCCTCATTTGGAATCATGCCGATGCTTTCGCCACCCGGCAAGCGCTGCGACGCGGGCAGCGGTCCTTGCAAACCGGTTCCCAATGTCATGCCAACGCCCAAACTTCGATAGCAATCCACAAGCGATCGCAAGCCATATTTGTGCGCCACTGTGTAGAAGAAAATGTTGCAAGAACGGCTGATTGCGTCCTCAACAGAGAGTGGTCCACCCGTCTGTTCAGTATGGTTGGTCATGCCATATTGCGGTCGGTAAATCCAACAACGCGCGCGATCCGTGTACTCGGAAAAATAATGTCCCTTGCATTCCACCGCGCCGGCGAGCGGAAATTTTCCAGCGCCGACCGCGCACACATACACCAATGGTTTCACAACCGAGCCTGGTGGATACACGCCCTCGGTGGCGCGATTCACGCCAGGCTGCAATCGAAAAACATCGCTTGGTGACATCCCCTGCGCGTCGGCCAAGGTGGGCCAACTTCCAAGCGCCAAGACGTCGCCACTTTCCACTTCAACAATCACCGCCGCGCTTGCCAATGGCGTTCCAAGCGGCAATCCACCCTCGCCACCATGATGCCACTCTTGAACCCTGGTCAAACCAAACTCTGGATTTAAAATCGCCTGCACGCGCGCCTGCAATTCAATGTCAATGGTCAACTTTAATTTTTTCCCATCCACGCGCTCCACTCGTTCACTCTCTCCGCTATCAAGGCGCAATTGAAGTTGACCACGCTTGCCACGCAACCAATCTTCATACACGGCTTCAAGTCCGCGCCCTCCAACAAGATCCGGACCAGGTCGATATCCGCCGGGATCAATTGTTCCATCACTCCTGACAAACGGACGCCGCGCCAAGTCCTCGGCCCAGGTCTCCTCACGAATTGTTCCCAGCACGTGGTCAAAAACTCCACGCACATGAATGTTGGTATCACCAGCATTTTGTAGTGGTTTTGGGAGGGTTTTTCTGCTCAAGCGAACATCCGCGGATTCCCAAGGCCGAACTCGTCGCGACGCGTCGATGACTTCGATCGAATCTGGAAACTCGTCGGCCACTTTGCGCATGGCGGACGCCGACTCATCTGAAACATCACGCGCCACAACGTGCGAAGTTTTTTGCTCGCGAATTGGCTCCGCGTGAAATGAGTCGCCTGGATCATGTCCCAACTTCGCGGCGAGTGCTTCGCGTTGTTTGCTCCATATTCCCTCGGCGCGCTTTTGCACTTGCGCGCGGATGGTCTCCATTTGCTCGTCGATTTGGGCGCGCGAAATCTTGCAGTGGAACGCGACTTGTTCAAGCAGTTCGTTGCGCGCTTCTTCCTCGCGCAACAGGCACAACTCCACGGTTGAATCACGCGCCTCGCGCGAAAGACGGCCCCACATGGAACGCCCGTACAGTTTTCGAGCCGTACGTTTGGCGCGATCCCGAACCCACGATCCATCGATCACTGAATAATCAAGCGCGACATCCCACGCCGGAATATCTTTGGCGATCACTCGTCCAAGACGATCCACAATGTCACCGCGCACCGTGGAAAGCCAAACAGTTCGATCCAACCGTTGCTCGGCTTCTTGACGCAACTCCACGCCATCAACCACGGTCAATTGCCACAAGCGCGCGGCCAAACCAGTTGTGGCCAATAGCGCCAACGCTCCCAAGAAAATCAATCTCTTGCGGGCTCTTGCGGTGGGACGATCATGCGACGACATCGCCCAAGCGTAACGCCTCGGCGACAGGATTCGCCGCTACTATGTTCCCCCCGCTCGTGAAATTTTAAACACAGGAGTTGCGATATGGAATGCGGCATCGTTGGATTACCAAATGTTGGCAAGAGCACGCTCTTCAACGCCCTCACCGCGGCCGGAATTGAGGCCGCCAACTATCCCTTCTGCACCATCGAGCCGAATGTGGGTGTGGTCAATGTGCCCGATGATCGCCTTCCCATCATCGCCAAGAAAATCCAAAGCGAGAAAATCATTCCGGCTTCTGTACGCATTGTTGATATCGCCGGCTTGGTGCGCGGCGCCAGCGAGGGCCAAGGACTGGGCAACAAATTTCTGAGCCACATTCGCGAGGTCGACGCCATTCTGCACGTGGTGCGTTGCTTTGAGGACCCGGATGTGATGCACGTGGACGGCAAGCCCGATCCGATCCGCGACATTGAAACGATCGACACCGAATTGGCGTTGGCGGATTTGGGCGTTGTGGAATCCAGCTTGGAGCGTTTGCGCCGTACCGCCCGCGGTGGCGACAAGGACGCGATCGCGCGCGTGGCTTATTTGGAAAAAGCTTTCATTTTGCTGGCCAAAGGCGATCCGTTGCGCGGTGGTGATTTCACCGCCGAAGAGCGCACACTGGGACGCGGACTGGGCTTGATTACCGCGAAGCCCGTGTTATATGTGGCCAATGTTGACGAGAACGATTTGAATGGCGAGTGCGACATGGTGAAGCGCGTTCTTGCGCGCGCCAAAGTTGAGGGCGGGCAAGTGATTTGCGTTTGCGCCAAAATTGAAAGCGAACTTTCAGAGCTACCCGACGCCGACCGTGCGGAAATGTTGGCGAGCCTTGGCATGCATCAACCCGCGCTTGCCACTGTGGCGCGCGCCGCATACGACTTGCTGGGTTTGCAAAGTTATTTCACCGCTGGCCCCAAGGAAATTCGCGCGTGGACCATTCACCGCGGCTTCACCGCTCCGCAAAGCGCCGGCGTGATCCACACCGACTTTGAGAAGGGCTTCATCCGCGCCGAGTGCTACTTGGTGAAGGACTTGGAGCAATTTGGAACAGAGAAGGCAATTCGCGACGCGGGCAAGATGCGCAGCGAGGGACGCAACTACGTCATGCAAGATGGAGACGTGGTGCACTTTCTGTTCAATGTGTGATCGCCTGAATATTTTGAATTGACCGCTTGGCGGTTTTTTATCGCCAGCCCGCGCGCCTAGGTCAACGTGAATTCGCCCAATTTCACCGCGCTTTCAGCGCAATTTCAGCATGGCCAACGCCGCGATTCCCAGCAACAAAGCGATCAACCAAAATCGCACAACGGTTTGTGATTCATTCCAACCCTGCAATTGGAAATGGTGATGAATCGGCGCGCAGCGAAATATGCGCCGACCCTTGCCCGTGAGTTTGTTGGTGATCTTGAACCATCCAACTTGGGCCACAACACTGCCCGCCTCCATTAAAAACACTCCGCCCACCAGCGGCAACAAAAGTTCCTGTCGAATGGCCACCAAAATAGTTGCCAGCAATCCTCCAAGCGCCAGGCTTCCTGTGTCGCCCATGAACACCGCGGCGGGTTGACAATTGAACCACAGAAATCCCATGCACGCTCCCGCCATCGCTCCCACGATCACCAAAAGTTCCTTGGCCTCGGGCACATGCGGAACCATCAAGAAAAAACTGGCGCGCGGACTCACGGCGATCGCCACCAACACCGCCGTGACAATACTTGCGATCAGAACCGTTCCCGTCGCAAGTCCGTCCATGCCATCGGTGAGATTGACTGCGTTGCTCATAAGACCGATCCAAAATGCCGCCAGCACCACAAACCACGCCAGTGAAAGAACAATCACATTTGAAGACACATTGGGCGGCTGCACAATCACCTCCGCGATTGGCGTTGGCGGATAGGTGCGCTGAAACGGCAAATTCAACACGGTGGCGTCGATCTGTTGCGCGCCTTTATAAAGAAAATATCCCGCGATCACGCCAATACCGAGCGTGAAAAGTAGTTTCTCCCACATGAACAAGCCTTCACGCGTTCCGAGTTTGCGAAACCGCGCGGTGAGTTTAAGCCAATCATCAAAGAAACCAACGCCCGCCAACCAAATCAGCACGCACATGCAAACTTGCGCGTAGCGGCTGTGAATCCAATCGGACAATAATAATGTGCTGACCAAGATCGCGGCCACGATCAAGATGCCTCCCATGGTGGGAGTATTGGCCTTGGATTTCATCAACTCATTGAGCGTTTGGTTGTAGAACTCGGGCGAGTCGCCCACTTTTTTGCGGTGCAGCCAACGAATCACTTTCGGACCGGCAAATACGGTGATGGCGAATGACAACGCCGTGGCCAGCAGCGCGCGAAACTCCAACTGGTACATCAATTGCACAAGCGCTGAGAGTCCATGCTCGTCAAGCCAATTCTGACAAAGGTCGACAAGATTAAAAAACATGAGATGAATTCTTCATCGGTCGATTGGTCAAGAAGTCTTTGCACTCTTGGCGCAAGAATTTTCGCCACGGATCGCCTCAAGAAGTCGCTCCATGGAACTCGCGCGCGAGCCCTTGATCAACAGCGCGTCGCCGTCACGCAGCAGAGCGGCCAAGCGAGGCGCCTCGATGGTTAAATCGTTGATCATTTCCACTTGAACTTGCGGCTGCAACGCCTTCGCGGCGCGCGCGATCTCGGCGCTGAGCGGTCCGCAAGTCATGATGATTTCCGGCGGATTTCCGCTAAAAGCATTGGCTAAACGCTCGCCCACCATGTGGTGCAAGGCTTGGCTTTGCTCGCCAAGTTCATGCATGTCGCCCAGCGCCACAACTCGGCGCTTGGCCATGGTGGTCATTTCCGCAAAGGAACCAATGGACGCCAACATGGCCTCGGGATTTGCGTTGTAGGAGTCGTTGTAAATATCAATCTGTCCCACTCGCTCGCGAACCATGCGGCCATCGGCGGCTTCAACGGCGCCAATGGCGTTGGTGGCCAGCTCCGGGTCCAGACCCAAAGCAGCGATGGCGGCGAAAGCGCCCGTGGCGTTGAGCGCGTTGTGAAGTCCGGGCAGTCGCATTGTGAAAGATATTTTACGGCCGCCACCATATGCGGGGCCTTGCACCACAATGTTCTGCGAACCATCGCTGTTGACTTCACGCGAAAATAATTTCCACAGGCAACGACCGCCTTGACCAAACAGTTGCAGCAAACCGCCCGCGGGTCGACGTTCTTTGAGCGCCAGATCCACAAGTCCAGGCGAGTCTCCGTGAATCACAAATGTTCCAGACGTTTCAAGGCCACGGGCGATGGCGCACTTTTCCAGCGCGATGGCATCGCGGCTTCCAAGTCCGCCAAGATGCGCGGTACCGCTATTCACAATCATGGCCACTTCCGGACGCGCCAACCGAGACAGCGGTTCAATTTCGCCGGGGTGATTCATTCCAATTTCAAGCACCAGAAATTTTGTTCCCAGCGGCGCCGACAAAATCGTCAGCGGAACGCCAAGATGATTGTTGAAACTTTTGGGACTCGCGTGCGTGCTACCGAACACTTCAAGCGCCGCCGCGATCAATCGGCGCGTTGTGGTTTTGCCCGCGCTTCCCGTGATTGCCACGCAATGGCAACGCAATTTTTGGCGCCAAGCGGCGGCGGCGGCCGTGAGCGCGGACTGCACATTAGGCACCAATAAGCGCGCAATACCTGGGTATTCACAGTCTTTTTTCTCAATCATCACCGCGGCGGCGCCGGCTTTTTGGGCGGATCCCAAGTACGCGTGGCCGTCGGCTTTTTCACCGCGCAACGCCAAGAATATTTTTCCAGTGAGATCTTCGCGCGTGTCAATAGCCACGCCCGTGATCGATTGCGTTGGTTGTTCAAGCCAGGTTCCGCCAGTCGCTTGGGCGAACTCTTGCGCCGTTAAAAAATCGCTCATAGGTTTTTCTCCGCCGCGCGCAACGCCTCACGCGCCACCACGCGATCATCAAAAGGTTTTTTTACCGTGCCCACAATTTGATAGTCCTCGTGTCCCTTACCCGCGATCAACACCGCGTCGCCGGGCCGCGCCATGGCCACCGCTTGCATGATGGCATCGCGGCGATCGATTATTTTCAACACTCTGGCTCGACTGGCCGCGGGAACTCCAAGCGCAACTTCATCCACAATGCTCGCGGGATCTTCAGTGCGCGGATTATCGCTGGTGATAATGGCCACGTCGGAATGCTCGCTGGCAACCGCCGCCATGCGTGGTCGCTTGGAACGATCGCGATCCCCTCCGCAACCAAACACCGTGATCAGTTTGCCACCCGCCGCAAGCGCCGGCCGAAGCGCGCGCAACACGTTCAGCAACGCGTCGTCTGTGTGCGCATAATCCACCAACACCGCCAATGGTGAATCCAAATCAGTGACTGGTTCAAGCCGTCCAGGCGGAGCTGAAATAGTGGCTAAACCCGCCTCAATTTGCTCTTTATTGGCGCCCAATGCCCACGCCGCGGCGGCCGCTTGCGATGCATTGGTGGCATTGTGGCGACCCATGACTGGCAACCGCGCGGAAACTTCGCCCCAAGGCCCACGAAGGCGAAGACGCATGGATCCAATACGCGCCTCAAGCACGCTGGCCTCCACATCCACATGCATGGCGCTTGCGCCAACAACACCGCAACGCAAAACCCGCGCGCGACAATCGCGCAACATGCGCGCGTGCATCGGATCATCCGCATTCACAATCGCAATGGCGTCGCCGCGAAGATTTTCAAACAATTTCGCCTTGGCGTTGGCGTAGGACTCCATGTTGCCGTGGTAATCCAAATGATCGCCTGAAAGATTTGTGAACAACGCCACCTCAAAGTCAATCTCGGCCACGCGTCCTTGCTCAAGAGCGTGACTACTCACCTCCATTGCAACGCCTTTGCAACCATTGTCACGCATGCGCTTTAACAAAGGCGCAATGGCGGCTGCGCCGGGCGTGGTGAGTTCGGCTGGAGCGCGGGTTTTTCCATCATCAATCAAAATGGTTCCCATCAAGCCATATTTGCTGCCCGCGGCCAACATCAGTTGTTGCACGAAGAACGCAACTGTTGTTTTTCCATTTGTGCCAGTAACGCCCAACATTTTCAAGTGTTTTGAAGGAAATCCCGCGAAGGCGTGCGCCAATGGAGCCAACATGGCGCTTGGATTCTCGCAGCGATAGGCGACTACTCCCGGAGGAATCGCGTCGTCCATGGCAACCACCAACGCGGACACTCCGGCGCGAACCGCGGCTTCTATGAAAGCGGCGCCCTGCGCCTTGGAACCAGCGCGTGCCACAAAGAGAGCGCCCGGACGAGCGGCGCGGCTGTCATCGATCACGCTATGAATTTCAACATCACCAACGCTTTGAGAAGCGTCGCGCTGCAGACCATTTACTTTTGCGACCAGTTCACTGAGTTTCATTTGTGTGTGTGTGTGTATGTTGTTGTGTTGGGATGTTTTTACGCAAGCGTCACGCGCGCGCATTGTTAGATTTGATTGTTCACAGAATAAGCATGGCGTCACCATAAGAATAGAAGCGATAGTTCATGTGTTGTGCTAGAGCATAAAGAGATTTCAGCCGATCGAGTCCCACCAAGGATCCCACCAAACTCAGCAACGTGCTGCGTGGTAAGTGAAAGTTTGTTAGCAATGCGTCGAGGTGCTTGAACTGATACCCCGGCTGAATAAACAAGCTTGATTGCCCATAGAAATCACTACTTGGCAGCGGATCGGGCAGGCTTTCCAAGGCTCGAACCGTGGTGGTGCCAATCACAACCAAACGTCCATTGGGGCGCGTTGATGCGATCTGCGCCAAGGTGGGCGCTGAAACCAAAAATCGCTCCATGTGCATCACGTGGTCGGACAGACGCGCCGCCTCAACGGGCTTGAAAGTTCCCATGCCAACTTCCAGAGTCACAAAGACTGGGGGTCGTTGCGTGACTTGATCAACACGGCGCAAAAGTTCTGGCGTGAAATGCAACCCCGCGGTGGGTGACGCGACGGAGTGAAACCGATTGTCTTGACCAAACGTGGTTCTATATCGGGCGCGATCAAAAGCATCGCTTTGCGCGCACTCGCCACGGGCGCGCAAAATATATGGCGGCAAAGGAGTGCGGCCACATTCCTCAAGCGCCCGAGATGAATCCACTCCATCCACGAACTCGACAATCCAACCATCGGATTCTTTTTCCAAACAACGCAATGTCGCGCCCGCCTCGCCGCTTTCATGTTGCAAGCGCAACCGATCGCCAGGGCAAAACTTTCGGCTGTTCTTGGCCATCAGCAACCAGGTTTCATTCGCGCGTTTTTCAGCCAATAAACCTTCAAATTCACGACCATCTTGTTCGCGTTTCAGCACCACGCGCGCCGACGCCACCTGGGTTTCATTCAACACCAATTGATCGCCTTGGCGAAGCCACTGTGGCAAATCGGATACCCGCGCGTGGATGATTTCTTCGCTGTCGCGTCGCACCACCATCAGGCGCGCGCTGTCGCGCGGTTCGGCCGGCATGGTGGCGATCAAATGCTGCGAGAATGGATATTCCAAATCTTCCAATCGCAAATCCGATTGCATATTCAAATTTGACTGCGAAGGCGATGTCAAGCCAACCCCACATGCGGCGGCGCGCCCAATAAGGAGTTGTTCCAACCGCGATGGAAATTTATCTTGCTCACGTCTGCTCCTTGCGCGGCGCTGAAGTCATGCGTTGACCCGCCTGGATGGATCGACCTCTACAAAAATCTTGCCAAGCCATGGCGCGGCCACCAACGGGTTGTACTTGCATAATTTCAATGGCGTCCACTGCGCAAGCCACAAATCCGCCTTGCAATATTTCGCCTGGTACATTTTTGCTGGGTAAATTTTTGCTGGGTAAATTTTTGCTGGGTAAATTTTTGCTGGGTAAATTTTCACCTGGCAAAATTCCACTTGGCGCAGCGCTCAAAGCCGCACCATTCACTGAGACTTCGCGCACCCGTAGCAACCGAATCGGCTCGCCGGAAATTTCCGCGTCGCACCCTGGCCACGGCGCCAAACCATGGATTCGACAGCGGACCAACTCAGCGGGTTGCGCAAAATCAACATAGGCCTCGCTCTTGGAAAGTTTCATGGCGCGCGTGGCGTGAGCTTCAATTTGCTCCTGCCCGATGATCGCGCCAGCGCGCGCTCGCTCAATGGTTTGCAGCATCATCTCCACGCTGTCGCGCGCGATTCGATCATGCAACTCTCCGGCGGTTTCCGTTGCGCCCAATTCAAAATCATGCCTGGCATAAATCGCGCCGGCGTCCATACGCTCCGCCACCGCCATGGCGCACGCCGTAATCCGCTGCTCTCCCGCCATCATGGCCCGCTGAATCGGCGCGGCTCCACGCCACTTGGGCAGCGCCGATGGATGCAAATTTATGGCCACGCGATCCGCGATCAATTCGGGCAGCAACTTTTGTCCAAACGCGATCACCACGAGCACCTTGGCGCGCGCGCATTGATCGAGCGTCTCAAGTTGATTGGCGTTGTCGGTGCGGATTAATTTCAATCCATATTCAAGCGCCGCAACGGAGATTGGCGTGGGCGTGCTCACACGTCCGCGCCCCGCAGGACGATCAGGCTGGCTTACAACAACATCAATAAAGCCACGCCGAGCGAGTTCTTGCAAGCAAGGAACACCCAAACTTCCGCTGCCAAAAAACACCACGTTTGCCTGGTCCACTTACAGACCCGCTTCGCGTTCAAGTTCTTTAATCATTTTACGCGTGCGCAAACGATCGATCGGCGACATGCGATCAATGATCAGCATTCCATCCAAGTGGTCAAACTCATGCTGCCACACGCGCGCGGGAAACGCGTCGCTTTCTAGATGCACAACATTCCCTTCCAGATCTATCGCGTCGATGGCGACAAAAGTTGGCCGACGAATCATTCCACGAATCGCGGGCAAACTTAAACAACCTTCGTCATATGGAATCAAATCGCCGTCCAGCTTGCTCAGCACCGGATTGATGAACACGCGTTCTGGAACGCCGTCATCGGGACGCGCCTCGGTTATGAAAAGTCGTAACGACTCGCCCACTTGTGGCGCCGCCAATCCCGCGCCCTCCTCCTCGCGCATCAATCGAAACATGTCCGCCACCAAATCGCGAATGGATTTGGTGACTTTGGGGATCGCTTTGGCTTTCATGCGCAAAATCGGGTCGGGATAGGTCAAGATAAAACGTTGGTGATTGGTCACGCAACCCATCGTAATTCACTCCCGTATTCTGCGTTGACCCCAAGCCCGTAAGGGCTTACCTTTGACACTCCAAGTGAGGGTCTGATCACCCATGCGCAAGCATTGATCAGGCAATATTCAAGCATGTATTTAGGAGCAGTCGCGAATGTTTAATTGGAAAAAAAGTGGTGATGCCGCCGCAAAAGCGGATGAGAAAGCTGCCAAGGGCGTGGTGGAACCACAACCTGAGAAAGCCGCCAAATTTTTTCAGCACGCCACCTCCATGGTGAAAAATGGAAATTTTGAATACGCCCTGAATCTTTTTTCCAGCGCCATCAAACTTGATCCAGGAAATATGGCCTTCCATCAAGCCATGTTTGACGCGGCGAAAAGTTTCATACAAGGCGGCGGCAAGCCAGCCTCAGGCAAGGAAATCAAAACGGTTGATGATGGCGTGGGTGGAAACATGTCCAAGTTGGCCGCGGCTGAATACATTTGGATGCGCGACCTGAACAATCTCCCAGCGTTGATGAAGTTTCTGGAATTTTCTGGAAAATTATCCATGCAGGAACTTGGTCGATGGCTCGCGCCAATGACTTTGAATTTAGTGCGCGCTCAGCAAAGGAAAAAGCCCAGCAAGAGTTTGTGGATCCAAGCCAAGGATCTTTTCTCAACTGTGGACGCTTGGAACGAAGCCTTCGCTTGCGGCGAAGAGGCGGTTCGTTTGGATCCTTCCGACGGAAAGTTGGTTTCTGAACTCAAGCAACTCACCGCGGCACGCGCCATTCAACAAGGCGGCTACAACAACAATCAAGATGGTGGCTTCCGCGGCAACATTAAAGACGCCGACAAACAGCGCGCCCTGCAAGAGCAGGACAGCATCGCGGCGGGCGGCGATACTGATTTGCGAAATCTTGAGCGTGCGAAGTTGGACTGGGAAACAAACCCTTCGCTTGCCGAAAATGTGCAGAAATACGCCACTTTGCTGAGGCGAGTGGGCACCGTCGACGCGGAAGAAAAATCCCATGAAGTGTATTTGGATGGTTTCAATCGCCTCAGTGAATATCGATTTCGAATGGCCGCGGGAGATATTCGCATCGCGCAATCTCGACGCAAGTTGCGCGAGGCTGAAGCGGCGCTTGCAAAAGATCCATCCAATGAAAGCCTGAAACAATCCGTCACGGACACTCGCAACAATTGCCTAGAACTTGAGGGCAGCGAATACGCGGGGCGCATGGAGAAGTATCCAACCGACCGCAGCCTGAAGGCTGAAGTGGGACGAATCTGGTTTGAACTTGGCCGCTTTGAAGACGCCATGCCTTGCTTTCAAGCTGCCAAGGATGAGGCCAAGTGTCGCTTGAACGCGGCGCACATGTTGGGAAAATGTTTCGCCGCAGAAGGCTGGCACGTGGAGGCCATTGGCGAATTCCGCGAGGCACTTCAAGTGCTTGACGCCACCGGCGCAGACCGCGAGTTGGACATTCGTTACGACTTGATGAACAGTTTGATTGAGCAATCGCGCGGCGATAAATTGGCTGGCCCCGCCAAGGAAGCCGCCGAAATTTGCTCGGCCATTCTGCGCAAAAACATTGGCTACAAGGACATCCGCGACAAACGCAAACTGATCGACACCGTCATCAAGGAATTGGGCGGCTGATGCCTGCCCGCATTGGCGCGGATTTACAGGGTCAGCAAAGCAAAAATCTAAAAGCGGTCGCGGTCATTCCCGCGCGTTGGGGCAGCGTGAGATTTCCGGGCAAGCCAATGGCTCTGCTCGCGGGCACGCCCATCATTGTCCATGTCTGCGCGCAGGCCGCCAAGGCCAAACACATTCAACGCGTGATTGTGGCCACGGATGACCAACGCATTTTCGACGCGGTCACCAAGGCCGGCTTTCATGCGCAACTCACACGCGCCGATCATGTCAACGGAACAAGTCGCATTGCGGAGGTTGCGCGCGACATGGACGCGGACATCATTGTGAATGTGCAAGGCGACGAACCGCGCATCGAACCAGCGTTGATCGATCTCGCCGTTGAAGCGCTGCACAATGCTGGCGCGCATGTTCCAGTGGCCACCGTTGCGAGTCCGTTCATGCCCAGTGAAGACCCGCGCGATCCCAACTTGGTCAAGGTCGCGATTGCCGCCAATGGACACGCTTTGTACTTCAGCCGCGCGTTGATTCCATTTCAGCGCGACGAAACAACTCCAGGCTCTCCCCCGCTCAAGCATGTGGGTTTATACGTGTATCGCCGGGAATTCCTGCCGAAATTCATCGCGCTCAAACCCACCCCATTGGAGCTCACTGAGAACCTTGAGCAACTTCGCATTTTGGAACACGGCTTTGACATCGCTGTCGCCGTGGGCCACGCGCGCTTTCACGGAGTGGACACGCCTGAGCAACTCGCCAAACTAGAGGCGCTCACAAATCAGTGAAGTAGCGGCGCGACTTTGCACGCTCACTTGTTGAGCAAAGAAATATCCGCGCGCATTCCACGTAGCCCAATTGCATTCACCGTCACATTCACCAAATCATTAACTATTGATGCGCTTCACCCAATCAGCTGCGGCCTCGCGCACATCGGGATCAGGATCGCTCTTGGACATTGCCTCCAAGCGCGGCAGCGCGTCCTTGGATTTCAAAGTCACAAGCGTCTCCGCGCTGGCGCGCCTTGCACCGCGCTCAGGATCATCAAGCCATGAAATGAGTTGCGCGATCGCCGCGATTCGAGCGGGATCCTTCTCATCTTTAGAAACCAATTTTCCAACCGTTTCAATCGCCGCGCCGCGCGCTCGGTCATACCCGCCAAGCGATCCGTACTTCAACGCTTGCGGCAACGCTTTGCTTGCCTCGAATTTTCCCAAAGCGCGCATGGCCGACTGCTGAATTTGTTGCTGATGGCTTGGCATTTCAGCTGCGGCAAGAATGGCGTCCACGCTTTCCTTGGCCTCCAATTTGGACAACATATCGATGGCATTTTTGCGGCAAAGATCGCTGGAATCGGCCTCTAATTGCTTCATCAATATTGGAATTGATTTCTCTTTTGCAAGCGAAGCCGTGGCCAATGTCAACGCGCCGCGCACGCGCGGATCTTTCGGTGGCGCGTCAAGCAACCTTCCAATGCTCGCCGCGCTATCGGCGTTCTTGAAGTCCGCGATCGAATCAATACACTCGCCGCGAATTTTTCTTCGATCCAATTCATTCATGGCAATCTCCTGCAGCACCGCGATGGTGTCTGGCGATCCGTCTCCACGCAACGCCTCCACCGCTTGCCGACGCGACGCCATAGTTGGACCATTTTTTGCCTGCGCCCGCAACCAATCCGTTGGCCAATCCATCTTCAATGTTTTCAGCGCCGCAAGCCGCGGATCAAACGCCACCCACTGTGGCGGTCCATCAAGCGGAATTTCAATCTCCGCAGTTCGATCGCGCCATTCCCACGCGATGGTCTTCTCGCCCGAAGCGGTGCGCACGCAAATTGGAGTGCTCACGCGCATGGCCGGAGTGCGCTCATCAATCTTCTGCGTCTGCTCCGCCTTGATCTTCAACATGCGCGTGGCCGCGTCGTAAGTTGCCTTGGTGGAAATATTGGGGCAGCCAGGACGAATGCACCATTGATCAAAGAACCACTCCAAGCCAAGCCCGCTGGCCTGCTCAAGGGCGATCCTAAAATCACTTGTTTCCGCGGTGGAAAGCCCAAATTTGGCCATGTACGCATGAACGCCCTTGTAAAAAATTTCATCGCCCAGCATCTCGCGCAACATGTGCAAAATACTGGCGCCCTTTGGATATGGATTGGCCGCGCGACCAAATGTTTCGCCGGCGTTTTTATAAATAGGGCTGACCATGCCAAGCGCGTTGTCACTCTTATCGCCCTTGGCCACGCCAGCGTTGTCAAGCATGGAATCAAAATATCCATCTGGCCCATCACGCTCCTCCATCCACAGCGCGTTGCCATATGTGGCCCATCCTTCATTGAGCCAAATGTCCGCCCAACTTTTGCACGTGATGAAATCGCCAGTCCATTGATGGCACAACTCGTGGCTGATCAAACCATCTAGGTCCTCTTCTTGTGCGGCCGTCTCGCTCAGAATGGCTGACGGATACATGTTGGTCACGCTTGTATTTTCCATGCCACCAGAACCAAAATTGCGCACCAACAATTGGTCGTACCTTGCCCATGGATATTTTTGACCAAACACTTTTTCAAACAGCGCGATCATGCGATCCGTGCGGCCATAAGTTCGCTCCACATCACCGACGCGCTCCTTTGGAACCCACACATGCATGGACACGCCAGACAACGGACTTTGCAAAGGCACAGCTTCAAGATCGCCCACCACCACGCTGACCAAGTAGGCAACATGGGGCTTTTCCTGCAGGTAATCCCATATTTCACGGTCGCCTTTGGTGACATGTTCAATCAACTTTCCATTGCCGCTCACGGTCATTCCCTTGGGAACATCCACCACAAGCTCGGTGCTCTGACGAACATTTGGAAAGTCGTGGCATGGAAACCAAAAGTGATTGCCCTCGGTCTGACCTTGCGTGTGAACTTGCGGGCCATATCCAGCGCGGTCAGGGTACGCCGGCGAAAAAGTCATTCCATCAGTTGGCCGCGAAATGGTGTACGCCACTTCAATAACGCTGGACTTATCGCTTGGCAGTGGCTTGGCGAACTTCATCGTCAAGTTCTTTCCGTCGCTGAAATATTCAGTCGCCGCGCCATCCAATTTCACCGATGCGATCTTCAGACCATCTGCGTTCAACTTTAAACTTTCCACGGGCACGCCAATCGGGCGAACGGTGTAGGTAGCCGCCGCATCCGCTTCCGGCGCCACTAGATCCGCAAAGCGAAGCGCAATCTTCACCCGCTCATAATTCACCATTGGGTTGGGCGGCCAATTACGGGAATCCGAACCACTGGCTTCATTCCACGCCTGCCCAGAACCCTTGACTGGCGTACGCATCGCGTGCTCAAGCCGGTGCTGCATGCAACCGCATTCAAATCCCCAACCTAAACCGGCGTCTTCCGCGTTGGCGGGCGCGCTCAGGGCTCCTGCAACAAGCGCCATGAAGCTCAAAGCACAGTCAATATGCGTATTTCTCATACTTTGAATGTTCCCAAGTTTGCCGGCTCTTTAAAAGACAAAATGGAAATGAATCCACAATAAATTGAATAAAATATGCGCGAGACAACTTGAGTGGATTGCTCCATTTGGTACGATCAAGCGTGCCCTCCAAGGATAATTCACATCAAACTTCGTCATTGAATCAACAAAAAGATTCAAATTTTTTATCCCAGTTTTCCGCCAGCGATGAACAGAAGGAATGGTTCTCGCCAACGCCCAAGGGATATCAAAAGGGCCGCACCAAATTTGTGGTTGTGATTGGAACCGTGATGAGCGGTTTGGGTAAAGGAATTTTTTCCTCCAGCCTTGCCAAACTTTTAAAAGACAAGGGGCTTGCGGTCGCGCCGATCAAGATGGAGGGCTACCTCAATATCGACTCGGGCACGCTGAATCCATTTCGCCACGGCGAAGTGTTTGTGCTTGAAGACGGTCTTGAGACTGACATGGATTTGGGAACGTATGAGCGCATCTTGGAGCAAAATCTTTCGCGTAGAAACTTTGTGACCGCGGGACAGATTTACGGCGACATTCTTGACCGTGAGCGACGCGGCGATTTTCTTGGCCGCGATGTGCAAATGATTCCGCATGTCACCGGCACGGTGAAGATGCATCTGCGACAACTGGCCATGACTGGCGGACCCAACGGCGGCCCCGCCGATGTTGTGTTTGTTGAAGTTGGCGGCACCGCTGGCGATTACGAAAATGGTTTCTATATCGAGGCGTTGCGCGAGTTGGCCTTTGAAGAAGGCCCTGAATCCACTTGTTTTGTGGCGCTTACGTACATCTTGGAGCCCGCGACATTGGGCGAGCAAAAAAGCAAGGCCGCGCAACTTGGCATCAAGCGCCTCATGGAGTGCGGCGTGCAACCGCAAGTCATTGCTTGCCGCGCCACCAATCCTGTCACCGAAAAAGTGATGCAGAAAATTGGAATGTTCTCCAATGTTCCGCTGAATCGCATTTTCTCCATGCATGACCGCGAAAGCATTTATTTTATTCCAGACGCCATGCGTGAGGCTGGACTTGACCGCGAAATTCTTTCTTTGTTGCAACTTCACAACCGCGTCAACGCTGGCAAAGAGGATCTATCGCGGCGCAAATGGAGCGAATTTAGTTCGCGCTTGGTTGCACCGCGCTCACGCCGCGTGACCATTGGCGTGATGGGCAAGTACGCAAGTTTGCGCGACGCGTACGCCAGCATTGACAAAGCGGTTGAACATTGCGGCATTTGGCTCAACGCATCGGTTGATTTGAAATGGATGGATACAAGCACGCTTGAATCCAAAGCGGATGTGGCCGCGGTTCTTCAAGGCGTGGATGGCATCATTGTGCCTGGCGGTTTTGGCCAACGCGGCGTTGAGGGGAAAATTCTGTGTGTGGAATACGCGCGCACAACCCGCCTGCCCTTCCTAGGCATTTGCCTTGGTTTTCAAATGGCGGTGATTGAATTTGCGCGCAATGTGCTGGGTCTTGCTGACGCCAATAGCACCGAGTTCGATCCAAAAACCGCGCACGCATTCATTAGCGAACTTCCAGACCAGAAAAAACTTGAAGGCATTGTTGGCGCAAGCATGCGTCTTGGCGCGCAAGATGTGGCGATTGAACCTGGATCATTCGCCGAACATCTTTACAAGGCGCGCATGGTGCGCGAACGCTTCCGCCACCGCTATGAAGTGGAACCGCAATACATTGATGCTCTTACCAAAGCCGGCATGCATTTCAGCGGACGCCATCCAAAACATCCGATCATGCAGGTGCTGGAACTTTCAGCGAGCGAGCATCCATGTTTTGTCGCGGCGCAATTCCATCCTGAACTCACCAGCCGACCAACCATGCCGCAGCCTTTATTCATGGGTCTCATCGCCGCCGCGCTGATTCGTAAGCATCCTCAAGCCGCGGCGGATGAACTTATCTCGCGTTGGCTCAATGCTTCAACGGCCACGGCCGCGGCGCGCTGATCGATTCAATGTATTTGAGATAGAGCAAGTATATTGCGCGCCAAATTTGCATGGCGGCAAAGTCATCTTATAGCTATGCGTGATAATCACTGCGTGCAACAACTGCAGCACAATAACTTCAGTTCTCAATGCGTTTACACACAGAGTGCAAGCGCTACTGAACAAGGACTTTTTTAGCGCCCGCGCCCGCCTCCACCGCCGCGATTTCCGCCGCCACGATTCGCCTGGCCTTGCGCTCGTGGTTGATTCATAGCGTTATTCCCTCGGTTTTGATTATTATTGTTGTTACGGTACGCCGGATGGAAACCAGACATTCCATTGACTCCACCAACTCCACCAACTCGGCCCATGCCATCAACGCCGCCAACACGGCCCACGCCATCAACGCCGCCAACTCCACCGACACGGCCAACGCCATTCACTCCGCCCACTCCACCGACGCGCGCCGCCTCGGCCATGTTAACGCGCCGCGCCTCCGCTAAATTATTTTGATCAACTTGCCAAGCGCTGTAACCGTTATTCCAACGGTCGCCATATGGATAAAAATTATTCCAGTTGTCATTGTTCCACCAACTTCGATTGGCCACGCCCCAACCCCATGCTTGCGACCATGCGTTTGAATAACCCCAACCGTCGTAGCCGTATCCATACACATACGGCTGGACCGCGGGGTACTCGTCGTAGTAGTCATAGTCCGGCGCGTATGTTCCCGTGTCGTCATCGTATTGATTATCTGAGCCATAGGTCTGCGGATATGTTTGCGACTCACCGTGGGCCAGATTGGTAGTGGCGTATGCGTTGCCGGTTCCAAACACGGCGGTTCCATCATTGAGATAGGTGCCCAAATATCCGTTGGTGTACGCGAATGTCACCGAGTCCGCGGTGCTTGACACTGGACTGACATACGTGACGCAATACACCGGACTTGTCGCGGGAATGCCGGCAAAAGATTGAGGAAGCGTGTCGCACAATGTCCACGCGCCCGTTGCGCTGGCCGCCATGAACCACGCGGCGTCGTCGCAGCAATACCACTGCGAGCCGCTTTGAATCACAGGCGCAGAAGAGTTGGTGCTGTATTGCAAATCGGTTCCCGTGATTGGCGCAAACTGCGGCGCGCCCGTGTATTTCACATTACAAATCGCCTTGGCGCGCAACAGCGTCACAGTTTGTGTCTGGCTCGCAGACAACATTGCGGACTTGGCCTCGAGTGTTCCTGGAACACTCGCGCGCGCGGCGGCCAGCGAACCGGTGGCTGGCAAATTTTCAAACGATGGTGGTAATTGATTGGGCGGCACAAATTGCCACGCGGTCATTCCTTGCAAGCGCTCAAACCAGCGGCCACTGGCCAACACCCAATCCGCGGCTGGCGTTGTGGTGCGCAGAAAAGTGGAATTAGTGTTGGTCATTTGCTGCACGCCGTCGCACACCAACGCGAACACTGGCGCGCCGTTGGAAGAAATCAACACGGTTGGTTTTGTGGCCACCAAAATCTCAAGCGGCGTGATTGGCGCCACGGCTTCAGCCTTTGGCGTGGTTGTCAAACCTTTTGGCGGAGTTGGCGCGGCGCCCATGGCTTGCATCACGCTAGCATTCGGCGCGGCGACGGCAACCCACGGTCCCGCCAACGTCTTGCTACTACGCCAGTTGTTTTGACCCATGCGAACAAACCACGCCTTGCTTTCATTTTGCAGCAAAATGAAAGGCGTATTGGTGGTGCGCATCCATCCCGTGCTAGCAAGCGCCGTCAACTGCGGCTCGCCCGCCACTGAAATCAAAACCGTCGGCACATCACGCTGCACAATGTCGGGCATTTGATTTCCCAGTCCTTGCGTGGTGATTGGATTGATGGTCATTTGCTGTGCGATGGCTTTGCGGCTCATGTCAACTGCAAGACCGTTGGTGAGCGTGCCTAGAGCCGTTTGCGCCGCGGCCACGTCGCCACCATTTGGCAATTGCACTTGCATCACCATGAGTTGATTGATTTCAATGTCGCTCGGGCGATCACCTGTTGCGGTGAAACCCATCATGGTCATGGTTCCGTTGTTTTGAATTCCGTCTGGCTGCGCGACATTCAACGACGCGCTTAAGGTGACCGCGGTTCCGTTGATGGACACGAACGATGGCGCGCCAATGGTGTAGGTGAATCCATTTTGAGTTAAGACTTGCGGCCACGAAGTGTTGCTTGGAGCTTGCGGCACAACGGCGGCTGAATTTCCCGCGCCAGTTTGAGGAGCAGAAATCCCCAAGCACATGGAACCAACGAGAACAACAACGGCGGCGGCGAAATCAAACTTACGTTTCATATTGAGATGCTTTCAATTAGGAATTTGGACCATTTCACAGTGGGAAAGAATAGCACCCGCTTCAGAATTTCAAATGAAATTTCTTGCCACCGCGATCTGTAACCTTCGCTAAACTGTTCCCCTTCGCCGTCGTAGCTCAACCGGTTAGAGCGGAGCATTCATAACGCTCAGGTTGGCGGTTCGAGTCCGCCCGTCGGCACTGTTGCTCGTGCTGAAATTTTCGTCGATGTGACTTCGCACCCATGCCGCAAAAACGCCATGGGCTGCGAGCGCATCAATAACACGCGTGCGCATTTCGCACATCAAGCAACTTGCTCAGCGAGGTCCGTGCGTCTCTAATGTGATCGCTGCCCCGCTAGCTCAGTTGGATAGAGCACCGGTTTCCTAAACTGGAGGTCGCGCGTTCAAGTCGCGCGCGGGGCGTTTGAAACTTGTTGGCATTCCATGCCGCGCCCGAGATGTAATTACGGCGCGGCGCCTTCGCGAATCCGATAGCCTTCAAAAGCGCGGACCAAAGGTAAATTTAAATTTCGCGCCGCGGCCAAGATTGCCGTGTGCAGCGCGTCAAAAACTTCTGGCAGTGGCTTGTCGCCTTTGGCAAAACGCGCGGTGGCGCAGAATTCGATTCCATTTGAACTGAGATTCACCACTCCCACTTCAATGCTTGGTATTTGCACGCCCGGCGCATCTTGCAGAAGTTGCCGCACTCGATCGCGCAGTTGATCCATAGATGCCGCGTCGGCTTCAAACGCAATGGGCAGCAACGCTTTGAACACTTTCAGCGCGTTGCCGGAATGCGTCTCCAATTTGGCCGACACAAGCGTTGCGTTGGGAATCACCAGGCTTGTCTGCAACTTAGTGCGCATGGTTGTTGTGCGAAATCCAACGCGCTCCACTTTGCCTTCAAGGCCCTCAAATTTCAGCGTATCCCCCACGCCAAATGGTCTGTCCGCCGCCAACACCAACGAGCTGAAAAAATTCTTCAGGGGTTCCTGCAGAGCAAGCGCGAAGGCGATGCCGCCAATACCAAGACCCGCCAACAAGCGATCCACCGAACCTTGCGCGCCAAGAATCATCACCACCCACACGCTCATAATGATCAGCGCCAACAATTTCGCAAGGCGCACTCCACTGGCGATCAACAATTCGTCCATGACGCGGCTATCGGCTGCGGCCTTGTCATGTGTGCCCATCCATGTTCCCGCGTAATCAATCAACGTAAAACCAAGACGCGTGAACACAACCACATTGGCAACTTGCAGGCAAACCAGCACGGTTCCAAGCGCGTCATTTGGCAATCCCAGCAACAACACCAGCCAATTCGCCGATTGCAACGCCACTGTCCAGGACACCGCGTTGGTGGTGTTGCGAATCAGGTGCTGCCAATCCACGCGCCCGCTGCGCAGGCCAGTACCGCCTTGCGCCAATCGATTGAGTGTCAACTTCACTGGCACCTGTATCAACAGCGAGATGATGAAGGAGATCAGCGCCACCAGTGGAAAACCAATCCACTGATACAGATCCAAGCCAAATACTTCACGCTTCAAACCCTCGGGCATATTCAGCCACACTGCGATTTCTGGAGCGTTCCACTGAAATGGATCAATGGGTGTGCCGCCATCATTCATGGCCAATGACTTCGCAAGCGGTGGCTGTTGAATGAACTCGCGAAAGATGGGCGTGATGGATTGAATTGTGCTTGTGGAAAACTGCCACAATTTTTCATCGCCGATTCCATTGTGTCTGCGCAGTGTCACATCGCCACGCGGCGTGGTGGCTAGAACAAAAACGTCGGCGTCCAAGTTGGTTGGCACATCTATAGCGGGCAAGCGCTCCAACAAAAGCGCCAATTTCAGCGCGCTACGCTCACCAATTTCATCGCGCACTCCAGGCGCAATAGAACTAAGATCCAAGGCGCGCATGGCCGCGTCCAAATCACCAGCGCACACATTGCGCTGAAAGTGGGTCAATACTGCGTTTGGTGATCGGTAGCCGGCAACTTGCGCGGTGGATTCGCCAGTGGGTTTTGCGGCCTCTTCGGCATACGTGGAATTGCAAATAAACACGCACACGGCGCAACACATCAAAGCCCGCACGCTTGTGAACGCGCGATTCATTGTGTCAATGCGCCACGCTGAAAGATTGATTTGCTCACGCAAGATCCGGGCCAATGCGCCAAACATTTTACAAATGTGGCTTGACTCAAATCGTGTTTGAAAGAGTTGAAAGAACAGTGCCAACACGCGCGGCCTTAGTCCTTTGATTCCGGCTCCAAGTTGGCGATGTAGCGACCACCCTTGGCGCGGTCGGCGCGCGCTTGAATGAAATACGCAACGCCCCACACGGCCATCAACAAAACCCACGCAAGATTGACAAGAAGGACTTCCATCATGATATTGAAAGTGTAGCCAGAACGCGCGTGGATCGCCACCTTTGATTGCCCGCATAGATCGCCCACATAGATCGCCCACATAGAACATTGGTCAATTCCAATCAGGTCACATTGTTTTTCGAACCGTGCAATACTGTGCAATATCAAATGACCGCGTCCATGCTTTCCACCCACACCCCGCGCACTCCACATGAATGACTCGCAATTCAATCCACTGTTCAATATTGTCCTAATTCATCCGCAAATTCCCAACAACACTGGTAATGCGGGGCGAACCGCCGTGGTCACGGGTTGCAGGCTGCATGTGGTGCGTCCGATCGCCTTTGACATGGATGAACAAGCCGTGCGCCGCGCGGGCTTGGATTACTGGCATTTGCTCGACCTGCGTGAGCACCAAAGTTGGAGCGCGTTTATGCAGCGCGAGCGACCAAAGAATGTGTGGCTGTACACATCGCACGCCACGCGCTCCCATTGGCAAGCGCCAATGCAGCGAGGTGATTATCTGCTGTTTGGCAACGAAACCAGCGGCACGCCCGAGGAGATTCACAAGTGGGTGGCGCAAACGTTTGGCGCGGACCACTTGCTGCGATTTCCCATGCGCGATAATCCCGCTTGCCGCAGCCTGAATCTTGCCACGGCCGTGGCGTGCGGCGTGTACGAAGGTGTTCGCCAACTTTCGGGCGGCGGAGAATGCGTTCCCCTTTAGAATTGGCGCAACCGTTACGATATAAACTTCGGATTCACTCATGGGCTGATGGGCGCGGTCACGGATTGCGTTCATTCTTGCGGCGCTCTTTCTTACTTGTCCACTTCGCGCAACACATTTTTGCAATCACTTCATTTCACAATTTGATCCACAAAAAATTCAGAAACAAATTCAGGAAAAATTCATGCACACCACTTCACAACTTCGTCGCGGCTTCACCTTGATTGAAATCTTGGTGGTGGTTGGAATCATCGCCCTGCTCATTGGCATATTGCTGCCAGCGCTCAGCAAGGTGCAAGAGCGCGCCAGAATGACGCAAACCATGGGTTTGATGCAGGAATTCGCTAAAGCGTGCGACGCGTTTCAGCAGGAGTTTGGCCGCTACCCAGGGCTTGTGCCCGAGGAAATCTTGGCCAATGATCCACAAATTTCCGGAACTGAAAATGCGATGCTTGAATTGATGGGCGGCGGAGTTCGCAAAAATGATGTTGACACTTCAACGTACACAAACACAACAACTGGTTTCGGCGCGCCTGGATGGGTTGAACTCACATTCACACCCACTGGTCAGCCTGACTTCAAGGTGAAGATCAATGTTGGCAAAATCGGCGACGGACCTTTTATCAACGGCAAACAATATCCACCGTTCTTTGCGCCCAAGGCCAATGATCTGCGTCCTACGGCGGGGCAAATGATTGGCAAGTCTCGAACTGCGGAGCTAGCCACAAGCACAACTAAAATTCCAGATCTCATGGACGCTTGGGGCAACCCAATCATTTTCTTGCGCGCGGCGCGCAATGTTGGTCCACTGGCTGGAACCAATATAGATCGCTCGCAGTTTCTTGTTCTTGATGATGGCGGAACAAAGTATGGAACAATGGATCCATATTTAGGTTCTGACAGTCTGGGAGACTCAAGTTTGCCCCAGACCAAAACTGGTGCGAGCAGTTCGCCTATTTACACATTGTTCGAAGATGGCTCCACAGCAGTTGATAAGAAAAAACTCTTCGCTCAGTTCTTGCGCCATCCAGGCTTTGGCGATCCAACCCTGCCGCTTTCTGGCACCCCGCGCGGCAAATACCTTCTGATTTCCGCGGGCAAAGATGGAATTTATTTCAGCCGCACCGATGGTCTTGGCAACAAGACCACGCCAGTGACTTCGACCGTCATTCTGAGCAAGGAAGGCTTGGCGGGCTTGGACAACTGGGACGACATCCGAATGTTTGGCGGCGGTTGATTCGCATTTGCAATGCGTGTCCTTGCGAACGTAGTTTGACCGCATGAAAATTGAGCCGCTGGAAAGATCAAGCTTTCATCACACAAAATAAAACGGACGCCCGCAATCGCGAGCGTCCGTTTTTAATTGCACACACAAATTTCAAAACTTCTCAGATCAATTCAAACTTGCCAAACAATTAATTCAAACAATCACGGATCAAACGGTGGCGGTGGCGGCGCTTTGTCGCTGTCTCCACCTGGTGGTGGCGCGCCATCGCCCGGCTTGCCGCCCGCGTTACCTTTGCCTTTACCTTTACCTTTGCCCTTACCGTCACCCTTTTCATCCGCGCCCATTTCATCCACGCCACGCTTGGATTTCATCTGCTTCTCATTGGAATCAAGCTTTGTCTTGAACGCGGCTTGCTCGCTGTCGGTCATCAGCGCAAAGATTTGCTTTTGTGATTCTTCCATCTTTGGCATTGTCTCGCGCAAGGCTTTCATTTGATCCATCACGGCTGGATCTGGCTTCTGGCCCTTAGTCGCTTTCATTTGTTCCATGAGCGCTTTCATTTTTTCGCCGTTGGTCTCTTTCCAAGCTTTCAATTCAGAATCAAATTGGGACTTGATCGCGTCGGCCTTGGTTTGAACATCCGCGCTCAGCGTTGGCTTGATTTGCTCAAAGGTCTTCATCCAAACCATGCCTTTGCTTCGCTCCTCTGCCATGCGCCCGCCTGCAGCTTGGCCGCCAGCTTTTTTGCCGCCCTGCTTTCCGCCGTCAAAACCTTTTTCGCTGTCGCTGGCACCAGCGCCAACTGGTGGACCACCAAGATCCGGATTATTGGCTGGCGGTGTTGTTGGTGGATTGGCTGGTGGATTGGCTGGTGGATTGGCTGGTGGATTGGCTGGTGGATTTCCTGGCGGAGCGGCGCTCACCGCGAGAGCCATTGACCCCAAAAGAGTTGTGGCTAGAAATACATTGCGAATTGAGAGCATCGATACATGTGAAACGTGTCGCATAATTTTTCCTTTCAAGTGGTGACCAGTGAATTCTGATCGGATTGAGAAATGCAGCATCTGACATTCTATTGCAAAGCGCCGCGCTCAATTTTGTAAATTCACGCAAATGCAGTTGTGGCGTGCCGCCCCAATAGGTTCTAGGATCTCCATCCCATGTCCATTGAAGCATCCTTTGATAAATCAGCCGTAGAAAAATCCTTGCGCGCCGTGGTTGATCCATCCACCAACAAGGATGTGGTCACGCTTGGAATGGTGAAACACATCGCGGTGTTTGAAGGCGCGATTCGTATTGTGTTGGAATTGTCCCCGCATGCGTCTTCGCTGCAAGAGCAACTTCGATCCACTGTTGAGCGCGCCGTTCGCGAAGCGGCGGTTGTGGCACATGCAAAAATAGAAACTCTTGAAATTGATTTTGTCGCCCCCAAAGTTGCGGCCACCACCGCGCCGTCAAACGCGCCAACGCCATCTTCAACGCAAGGTGAAGCGAGCAACCCACTTCCGCTGGTGAAAAAAATTATCGCGGTGGGCGCGGGCAAAGGCGGCGTAGGCAAGAGCACCATCGCCGTGAATTTGGCCGTGGGCTTGGCGCGCATGGGTCATGCGGTTGGATTGCTTGACGCGGATATTTACGGCCCAAGCGCGCCGACAATGTTGGGCATGGACGACGTTGGCACAAAAGCCAAGGGACAAATGCTTATGCCATTTGAGTTGCATGGCATCAAAGCAATGACCATTGGAAAACTTGTTGACCCAGACAAAGCGTTGGTGTGGCGCGGTCCAATGGCGCACGGCGCATTTAAACAATTGGCCACGCAAACGGATTGGGGTGAACTCGATTATTTAATCATTGACTTGCCTCCAGGCACTGGCGATGTCGCGTTGACCATGGCGCAAATGTTGCCGGTGGCCGGCGCAGTTGTGGTGTGCACTCCGCAGCGCGTGGCGCAAGACGACGCGCGGCGCGCGGTGCGCATGTTTCAAAACCTGGGCGTGGAAGTTCTTGGCGTGGTGGAGAACATGAGTTTCTTCACGGCGCCCGATGGCAAGGAATACGATTTATTCGGCCGCGGAGGCGCGGAAATTATGGCGCAAACCATGGGGCTTCCATTTCTAGGATCCATTCCAATCCACATTGCGTTGCGAGAAAATTCCGATAGTGGCACACCGCTAGAAAATTGGAAGAACACCACCATGGGCGCGTCGCTTGACGCGCTGTGTCAGCGCATTGAGGCGCAAGTAAAATTGGCCGAGATGGCTGGTCGCACCGATCGACCAACGCTGACAATTTCGCCGTAACGATTCGCCAGCGCAATTGAAATTGAATGTCGTCAATTGGCGCGTGATCAACGCGCCCGCATTAGGTTGCGGGCGTGGCCTGCGCTTGTTGCTCAAGCGATGGCATGGTCTTCAACATGTCGGGGCCGTTCTTTTTAAAAGCATCGCGGCCCGCGTCTGGAATTTCGGCGGTCTCCCAACCGCCACCAAGCGTGCGATACAACTCCACCATATTTTGCGCTGCCAAACCGCGCGACTGCACAAAGCCAACCTGAACGCGCAGAACCTCTTGTTGGAAATCCAACACATCGTTCAACTGAATCGTGCCAGCTTTGTAACGCGCGGTCATGGAGTCAAAGCCAAGTTGGATATCACTTAAACCGGTTTGATACGCCTGCATTTGGCGCATGGCGCCCGCGTAATTTCCAAGTGAGGTTTGCACTTCGCTTGCGGCCTTGAGCACGGTTTCCTTCCAGCGAAGGGCCAGCCGAAATGCGATGGCTTGCTTCTGATTGACTTGGCTTGTGGTGAATCCGCCGTTGAAAACATTCCACGAAATTGTTGGACCAAACGAATAGACCTTGTTGGACCAACTTCCAAGACCGGAAAAATCAGTGGCGGCGAGAGAAAAGTTTCCCATCAAACTCAATTCAGGAAAGTACCCCGCCTCGGCCACGCCAATCTCGGCCGTGGCGGCCTCAAGATCCATTTCAGCGCTCAGCACATCGGCGCGGCGGCGCATAAGGTCCGCAGGAATTCCAACATCAACAAATTTCGTCGGAAGCGGAATGGCGGTTGGCGCGCGCAGTTCATCCTGCATCGGACCGGGGCCCTCACCCACCAACACGCTCAAGCCGTTGCATTGCTGTTGGATGGATGATTCCAATTTGGGAATCATGGCCCTCGAAGTGGCCAACTGCGCCGCCGATAGAGAAAGATCTATTTGCGAAATAGTTTGCGCCTTGAACTTGCTCTTGTTCACCTTGTAAATCTGCTCAAGCAAATCCACGTTCATCTTTACGATCTCAAGTTGCGCCTGAAATGTTCGCACCGCTAAATAGGCGTTGGCAACATCCGCGCGCACCGTCACCAGCGACAAACGCCACGCTTGCACCGAGCCTTCCAATCGCGCCTTGGATGCTTCCATGCCGCGGCGAATTCTTCCAAAGAGATCGATTTCCCATGAGGGCACGCTCGCGCCGTACTGCCAATAATTAAACGGCGCCGCCTGCGTGGTTGAACCTTGATTGGTGACCTGATTGGACAAGACGCGCCTGTAACCACCGGCCAAATCTGCGCTGGGGAAAAGCTGACTCAGTGAAATGCCAAAGCCCGAGCGGAACGCAGCAATATTCATGGTCGCCTGTTGTAGCGAAAGATTATTTTTCTCCGCGCGCTCGATCAAACTTGTGAGCATTGGATCGTTGTAATTTTTCCACCAGCCTTCCAACTCAGCCTCTTTGGCATTGGCCTCGGCGCCTTCGACAGGGCGAAATGGCTCCACTGGAATTGGTTTGGGCTGCTCGTAATCTGGTCCCACCATGCATGAGGCGCAAAGCAAAAGCGCCGCTGCGGCAAGTGGCTTCCAAATATGTTTCGCTGCGCAATTCATTGACTCAAAGTGTACATCAATATGCTTGGCGAATGCCACTAGGTTATTGAATTTCCCCGCGTCCATTCCCAATATGAAAATGCGCAAGGACACGCCGACACTCGATATGCGGAAGCGCCCCGCAAACTTTACAAATTGCGGGAATAGCCATTGGCGAAAATTTTGTATTCTGTGCTTTCAATGCACGGACACCATGAGCAAACTTTGTTGCGGCAATCTGGCTGGGCTGGTTGGGCCTGGCTTGCGGTTCTGCTGACTACTTTTTTTGCGCAAGCTTTGGCGCTCTTTGTTCCTTTCATGTCCATCAAAGTGGTCTTGGTTGGCAACGATATTTATTCGCTGCCCAATTCTGTGCGGCTTATGTGGGAATCCGGAATTTATGTTGTGGCCATCTTGATCGCATTCTTCAGCATCACGTTTCCATTTCTAAAATTGGCGGTGTTGTTGGTGGTTTGGGTGGCCATTCCGCCAACCCGCGAGCGCGAGCGAATCCTGTACTGGCTGTGCTTGCTGGGAAAATGGTCCATGCTGGATCCATTTATTGTGATCCTGCTCATGGTGCTGGCTACGGATCAATGGGCGGTAAGCACGCAAACTTTTTCCGGGGTGTATTTATTTCTTGGAGGCATCGCATCCGCAATCATGCTGTCCACCATCGCCACACAAATTGATCGATGGGTCAACCCGTACGCACAAGGAGCCACACCCACTTCCACAGTGAAGACCAGGCTGATTCAGAACAGCGGTTGGCTCAGCGTGGTGGGTCCCATCACGCTTATTATTTCCGCGGTCTGTTTTATTATCGCGCTGGTCACGCCGTACTTTCAATTGAATCAATTTCTATTGACCAGCGATCAGTACTCCATACTTTCCAGCCTGACGGCGTTGCTGCAATCGCATCAACCAGCTTTGGCGGCGCTGGTTGCAGTTGGACTCATCATCGCGCCAAGCATTGTGCTGATCATGCAAATTTGGCTGTGGATTGCGCCGGCAACCCAGGCCAAACATCAAAGGCGCAACCGCCGCCTGCGCGCGGTTCATGAATGGTGCATGCTGGAGGTATTCGCCCTGGGCTTGCTGCTGTTTCTGTGGGAGGGAACCACCTTGATGAAGACCGACGTGCGCGCGGGACTCTGGGTGATCTTGGGGACCATCGTGATTTATTACACGGGAAGTTTTGTGAGCCTTGTGGCGCTTGAGCGCATCAGCAAGCGCGAAGACCCTTCAACATTGATCAAAGCGTGGGGCATTACCCATTGAAATTTCCGCGTACGAGAATCGATCGACGCCGCGCCGCCGCAAAGATTATTTATCGAACTCACCTTTGAGTTTGATCAGCGCATTCGTGAGTGCTTCAATATGAGGCTGCTCATGCGCCGCGCTCACTTGCACGCGCAGGCGAGCATGTCCCTCGGGCACAACTGGAAAACCAAATCCAATTACGAACACGCCCAACTCCAAAAGGCGCCGACTCATGGCGATGGCTTTGGCGGTGTCATGCACAATAATTGGACAAATGGCGGTCTCGCTTTCGAGCACGGTGAAGCCCGCTTTGCGAATGCCCGCGCGAACGGCGGCCACATTGGCGCGCAACTTTGCCACGCGCTGCGGTTCACGCTCCAAGATTTCAATGGCGCGATTTGCGCTGCAAGCGATGGTGGCTGGAAGCGCGTTGGAAAATAAAGTTGGTCGTCCGCGCTGTACAAGCAGCGTCATGGCCTCGCGGCTTCCGGCGATGTATCCACCCGCGCCGCCGCCAAGGGCTTTGCCCAGCGTGCCCGTGAAATAATCTATTTTTGTCGCCGGCATGTTCCAATGCTCGTGCGTGCCGCGGCCGGTCGCGCCCATCACACCAGTGCCGTGGCTGTCATCCATGATCAACATGGCGCCGTAGCGATCGCACACCGCGCGCAACTCTGGCAAATTCGCCACGCTGCCCTCCATGCTGAACACGCCGTCGGTGACCACCCACAAAGTTCCAGTGAGTTCTGGATTGGCGCGCAACTCCTCCAGCTTGGCCGCCAGTGATTTGGCGTCGCCATTTTTGTACACGCCGCGCAGCAATCCTTTCTTGATGCTCACAGCCAAGCGAATGCCATCGATAATGCTGGCGTGATTCAATTCATCCGACACCACGGCGTCACCGGGCTCGCATAGCGTGGCGAAGATGGCCTCGTTGGCGTTCCAACAACTGGTGAATGTGTAACTGGATTCAACGCCGTAGAAACGCGCGATGGTTTTTTCCAACGTCTCGTGGCAATCAAATGTGCCGCAGATAAATCGAACGCTTGCGGTGCCCGCGCCATATTTGCGCAATCCGTCCACGCCAGCTTGGATAACTTCAGGATGATTGGATAGACCCAAATAGTTATTGCTGCAGAAGCATGCCACGTCGCCGTATCCGCGCAACTTCACGGTGGCGTCCATGGGACCCTCGATGGTCTGCAACAATTTCAGCTGGCCATTTTGCTGCAATTGCCGCAGGATTTCATGGGTGCGGCCTTGGAAATTTTCAGTGGTCTTGGCGACGGCGTTGCTGCTGGTGGTCATGGTGTGTTGCCTTGTGTCGTGTTGAATGAAATCCAAATTGAATATCACAATCGCAGTTTAAATTAATGCGCCGCGTAACGGGCCTTGATGGCGGGAACCAAATATTGCTCAAAGGCGCTCTCCAACGTGTGCGTTGGTTTCCAACCCCAATCGCGCCGCGCCGCGGAATCGTCAATGTCCTCGGGCCAACTGTCAATGATGGATTGACGACCAAGATCCGGCGTGAAAGAAATATCCGCTGCTGGAAAATATTTTTTCACACAGCGTTCAAAGTCGGCGGCGGTTGGAGAAAAACCGGAGACGTTGTAGACGCAGCGCGAAAGATTTTTCTTGGGTGCGGCGGCCAATTGCGCCAAAGCCAGGACCGCCTCGGGCATAGTCATAAAAGAAATTCGGCTGTCGGGACGCACAAAGCAAGCGTAGGGCCTGCCCTGCGCCGCGGCGTGAACCATTTCTGGTCCGTAGTCGCTGGTGCCGCCTGCGGGCACGGTGTGGGCGCTCATGATTCCTGGAAATCGGATGGAGCGAAAATCAATCGCTTGAATCACGCGGTCCTTGGCTAACTTGCGGTAGTGCTCTTGGTAATAACGTCCCAAATGCTCGCCCGCCAATTTGTTGATGCCGTACATGGTGTGCGGTTCGAGATATTGATCTTCTTTCACGCTCTTGGCGCGCTGTTTTTCCTCCAATGAGGGCAATCCGTAGGCGGCGATGGAGCTTGGAAAAATAAATTTCACAGTGCGACCGTGGCTGCGCGCCTGCTCGGCGGCCAACTTCAACAAGTTCAGCGTGCCCACCACGTTCACTTGGTGCGCCGTCTCCGGAGCGAACTCTCCGCGCGTGGAAAGCAACGCGGCTAAGTGGAAGACCTCGTCCACTTCATACATGGCCAACAAACGTTCAAGCAGCGAGTGGTCGCAAATATCACCCACAAATGAATTGTCGCAGTGCGCGCGGATGTTCGGATGCAATTCGCGAATGTCCACCGCCACCACATTGCTTTCACCGCGTTGCGCCAGCAATTCAATCAGCGCGTGGCCCAATTCGCCTCCGGCCCCGGTGACCAAAATAGCTTTGCGTCTTTGATGTCCACTGGTGGACTCCGTCGTGTGTGTGTGTGTTGAGGAATTCATTATTTTTAGACCACGCATTTATATTTCATTAAAATTGATTTCGCTTTCAACACGCCGGCAAGCTCATCGCCAGGTCCCTTGTACAAGATGGTCACCGGACCACGAAATGTGGTCGCGCGAATTTGCCGCATGAGATAATCGGATTTAAAATTCACGGAGTCGCCATCCGGTGCGAAGTCCGTGTAATCAGCCAAAATGGATGCCGCGTAAGGCAGCAATAAATCCATGCCGCGCCCACGATTATAAGTTTCTTGCTCGCTTACTTTCCAAGAATCAAAGGCTGGCTCCAGACGAATTGCTGGATTCTTCAACTGCTGCATAAGCGCCGCCATGAACGTTCCGTTGCTGGTGAAGCCACCCAAAGATTGCCCCACCAGCGGAAGACCAACCGCCGCGGCCACTTTGAAAGCCAAGTCGGCGCCCGCAACCGCGCGCGGAAGTTGCTCCTCGTATGTTCCCTCTCCACGCAGGTCAATGGCCAAGCCGGTGCATGCAAGTTCGATGGCGATATCGCACCACGGCTTCAACTTTTCAACCGCCGCGCCACTCACGCCCGCATCGGCGCTTGCCAAACCCATTCCGATCGATGGATCAAGCAACAGACTTCGCACGCCCTGCGCGTCGCATGTCCCGCGCAATGTCTTGGCCGATGCCTTTGTAATTCCTGGCAGCAAGCGTCCACTCCACTGCACCCGAGTCAAACCGCATTGCATCTTGACCCATTGCGGAAATTTTTCTAGCGTGAGTGTTCCATCCTTGAACATGCGATGGAACGACGCCTGGGCAACGGCTAGCGCATTGAAGCCGCCGGATTTATTCTTGGCAGCCGCGTCCTGATTGGGAACAATGGAGTTCGCTGAGGCGGCGGATGAACCTTCCACTTGCGGAGAAGCAGCCACGCATGCGGTGGAGAGCAATCCAATGGGCTTCAAAATATTTCCAAGAAATAATCGTCGTTGCATGCAAATTCTGCGCGCCAAGCGAGGCGCGTCACTCCCTAGGAGTTTGATGCGGATGAAGCAATCGATCCGCCATGTCGTCCACGCTGGTCCAGCGATGCGAATTGGAATGCAAGATTGTGCTGATAATGGCGAGCACCAAAGGCACCACGAACAACGCGAGAATCACCTTGGGTTGTTGAGTGTTGGGCAGCGAATCCCCGATGATTGCGCCAATAAACGCGGCGCACGCGCCATACAAAATGGCGTTCAAAATAAACAAGCGAATGAAGTGTCGAATAGGGGTCGGCTTGCGCGCGGCAACATGTGGCTTGGAATGCTCGGAATTTTGTGAATGACTCATCGCTTCAGAATAGCGAAAGAAGCGGCCATTGGTTGGCGCCAAGAAGCAAATTGAATCAGCGCCAGTGCGTAAAAAGTTCGGTGCTGAAATATCGCTCCATGCGGTCGCAAAGAATGGTGACCAACCACGTGTTCTCGCCAAGCGTGCCCGCCACCTGAAGCGCCGCCGCAACATTGAGCCCACTGCTGGGACCCACTGGAAATCCTTTGCGAATCAGCGCGCGCGTGGTGCTCATGGCCAGCTCATCGGACACTTCAACCTCTTGCAAATGCTCGATTTCTTTGGGTCTGTAAATCTGGCTCATGCCATCAAGCACGCCAGGAATGCGCGACGAGAAAGAGCACTGCTCGAGCGATGAAAAACAATCCTCGCACAAAATACTTTTGCCCGACGCCACGGGCCGCACCGCGAATGGAAGGACATTGAAACCATGATCACGCAATCCGTGATATAGGCCCACCATTGTTCCACCCGTTCCAACTCCACTTGTGAACGCGATTGTGTTCACCGACGCGGGCGCGCGCGCTTTCACCCACCGCGCGATCTCCGCCGCCGTGCTTTGACGATGCGCCTGCGCGTTGTCCAGGTTTTGAAATTGCCGCGGCAGAAAAACTTTGGTGGACGCGGCCAATTCTTGGCACGCGTTGTTGGCGCCTTGCATGCCCAATGATTTTTCGGTGAAGCGCACCTCGCCGCCAAAGCCTTGGATCATCAAGATGCGCTCACGGCTCACGCCCTCGGGCATGATGGCGATGAACTTTAATCCCAAATGCGCGCACACCATGGCCATGGCAATGCTGGTGGATCCACTGCTCACTTCGGCAACCAAATCGCCGCGGCGCACCACTCCTTCGCGCCAGGCCTTGGTTAAAATAAATGTGGCGATGCGATCCTTGGTGCTTCCAGAGGGATTCATGAACTCGCACTTGCACAAAATGGGCGGACTGTCAGCCTGCAAATGCATTGGAATCAATGGCGTTGGCGCCAATTCCAGCATGGACAAAAAATCCTCCGCCGTGGTGAAGGACGGAATTGGATTGGCGGCATACGACATATTTTTAGTCTACCCGCCACACGCCAGGCTTCGAATCGTGGACTGTGACAAATTGCAAATTCATATCGCCCGCGAATAGTTCGTACTATTGCCCCACTAACTCAAGGCGAAAATGAAACCAACATTTCGGAATCTACAATTTTTGTTTTGCATCATGCATGTTGGCGTTGCGAACGCCGTGCGGGTATTGACCATTGTTGCCACGCCTATCTTGGTGTGCTGCGCCTCCACTGGGCAAGAAATTCCTGTGGCAACCGTGTGGAAGAATGTCGACCTCTCCGAAACAGCCTTGAGAAATGCAACAAAGCGTTTGCAGGATTCTTTGATCACCGCAGCCAATGACTTGGATATCAATAATTGCGGAGATCTTGGCACAAACGCGTTGCGTCAATCTTTTCTTGATGCGCTGCAAGCCACCACATCTTTGAAGCCATCCATGGCCTCCGCCGCGTTGCTGGCGAGGACCCGCGTGCTGGGATCAATTCAGGATTTACGCCGCGATGCCGGCTTGTTGAAAACAGGAATGATGCAACTAGTGGATGCGTTTTCACGCGGCGAAGAAAATCCACAAGACCGCGGCGATATGGTGAATTCTCTGTCGCGCATAAAAGGCGAAGCCGAAAATGCGGCCGATTTGATCAAGTACGCGGAACGTATCGCGGCGCAACTGCAACGCTTGGGCGGTTGAAATTTGAGGATCAATCAAAAAGCCACCTACGGGACTCGAACCCGTGACCTGAGCTTTACGAAAGCTCCGCTCTACCAACTGAGCTAAGGCGGCATGACGTCCGCTCACGCACACGCGCTGCGAACCGAAAACTTATTTCAATATCAACTTCAATACTTGGGCCGTTCCCACTCTCAATGCGCCGTAGGCTTGCGCCAACGCGTCCGCGTTTGCGCCCTTGGCTTCGGTCAACGCTTGTCGCAAACGATCGATTTGTTTTTCCTCAGATTGATTGCCGTACAAACGGCCGCTTTCTGCCACTGATTGCAGAAGCGCGACTTGCTGGGCCTCGGTCGCCGAAAGCGCCGCGTTCAGCAACGCACGTTGAGCGCCAACTGTTGGCATGACCGCCAACACGCGGGCAACAAGGATTTGCGTGTCGGCTGTTGTCGCGGAAAGCGCGTCGATCAAGTCCTGTTCAGCGTCCGCCACCTTACATGGAGACATCTGCATTTCACCAATTTTGCGCAGCACTTGAAGCGTTTCAATCTGCGCGGCGCCTCCGTCGGCGCCGTCGGTCGCGCCGATTGTTCTCGCTATGAGCTGCGTGGCCGCGGCTTGAAATTCAATTTCACTTCGACCTTGGAACCACAACACAATGGTTGGATCTTGTCGCGTGGCTTGGTCGACACGAACTTCATCGGCTTCAGGAATGGCCATCACAATTGGTGTGGAAGCAAACACTGGATTGGATCGAAGTTGCGACACCATCAACTTCATTTCGCCAGCGCCACCTTCGGCGATGATCAGGTCTGGCGCGCCGCGTCCCGAAAGAGTGGCCAAAACCGCCGACGCGGATGCGTCGGAAGAAAGAAGCGTGCAACCGATCTGCGACAAGCGTCCTTCCAATTCGCGCCGCTGCGATTCATCGCTGGCGATCACCACTGTGCGCAAAGATCCACCTTGCTTCACCGCGCTACCCAAGATGGGCACAACCCGCTCCGAGCCCTGAAATGATTTGCTGGGCATCGCATGTCCAATCGCCAACGCCGCCGCGGTTCGAATAGAGCGGCTTGAATTCATGAGGCAACTTAAAATCGGACTTCCTTCTTTCGAGTCCACCAACATCGATTCGCTGGCGGTCTTTGCCAAAATGGAAATGGCGATTTTTGTGAGCCCGGGATCATTCACAGAGCGTGCGAGTCGCAACACTCGTTCAGCTTGAACGGGACCAGCGGCGAGAGCGATGCTCATGATGGAAACATCCACGCCATCCGTGGACAGGGCTGCCTGGCTTCGCAATCCAGCGGCGATATAAATGGAAAGCCCCTCTTCCGCAGCCGGATCAATTCGCATCGCTTCTTGGGCGCATCGTTGAGCCATCACATCCCCATAAATTTCGGTTGCCACCAACTTGGGAATAATCGTGCCGGCCGCGTCAACAGACCATGTGACTTGTTGCGACTCGCTCGGATAGGGAGTCAACGCGTCGCGCGACACAAAGTAATCGCGCGCCATTGATGTCCATAAATTCAGTTCCGAAATGTTTGCAAGTTTCAGCGAACGCAACGCCGTGTCCGCGGATTTTTTCACGTCGATTGATTTTGCCAAACGCAATGTTTTTGCGAGCCACGGAGCGGCTGTCTTGGAATTGATCGCGGTCAAGATATTGCAAATGGCCACTTGTTCCTCGGGCGCCGCGGCGACCAATACTTCGCACAAAGGCAAAACAGCGGCTCGTCCAATTTCAGCCAAAGTTTGGGAAGCGCGCAATTGCAACTGCGGAGTTCGCTGATCTAACAACGCCTTCAACAGCGAAGGAACCGCGTAAGAACCCGCCGCAACCAAGGTGCCTTTGGCCATTGCTTGTTGACGCATCGTTCCACCAAGTTGACGCACCGCTTCGTCGATGCGCGCGGCATCGCGCGCCAATTCCAAACGCCCCGCTGAAACACGGACATCTATTTGCGAAGCCATTGCGCCAACTTCGCCCATTCCCTTGGATGCGAGCACGGCACGCGCAAGACGCTCCTGCAATCCCGCGCCATCGATCATTTGCGCGAGTTGTTGATTAGTGACTCCGCTATCAAGAAGAAATTTGGCGTTGGTTTGCGCCACTTCCTTGCGTCCCGCAAGAACTCCGTACAGAAAATCATCCATCGCAGTTTGCGCCGCGGCTGGAGTTTCAACTTTGTCCGCTGGCGATTTTTCGGTGGCGGCTGACTCAGACGTGTCGGTGGTCGTCGCCTCGCTTTGCGTCGCGGCGTCCTCTTGCGCGACAAATGAAGCGCGTGAAACGTTTGTCAAGATCAAAGCCAATGCGATCGAAGGGGCAATCAATTTCACGGGGTTCTCCATACTGGGTCTTTGCAAATCAGATGAGGGGTGAATCTACGGCAAATTGGCTTGGCAGGTCAACGTGGATGCGTTTAAAAATCAGTCTCGCGCCACAACTTGTAAAGTCGCTAAACTCTGTTCGTCTTGGTGGATTGTGGTAGTTCCACAATAGCCAGACAACTTTTGCGTATTGTCGGCAAAAGTTGCTTAGGGAAGGCGGTGAAAATCCGCCGCGGACGCGCCGCCGTAACGAGTTGTGGGCTTTCAAACCCACTACAAGCGCCCAATTGCCACTGGTTCCACTTGGAACTGGGAAGGCGGGCGCTTGAAATGCTCGAAGCCGGAAAACCTGTCAAGACCATCGGTCTCTGCCCTCGCGAACTTAGGGCAAGGACAAGGCTTCTCTATTTTGGAGCCCGACATTGCGTGTACTTTCGCTATTGCATTCGCGTTTGCATGATCTATTTGATTGCCAGATGCGTTTGTCTTTTTTATGCAAGTCCATTTTGCGAAGTGGCTGCGCACGACTGCGCGGGGCTTCGCATGCAACAACTTTATTTATTTTCCTGATCACAACATATGAATGTTTTGCGGATTCCCCATTTGCAACGCGCGTGGTTTCGTACGTCGCGGGCACTGGCGCCGCGGCAAGTCATCGCAATCCACAAACGGCCCTTGGCGAACCATCGCGCACCACTGGAACAACCAGCGCTCCGGAAATCGTGACTCCATTTCAGCCAGCTTGGATGACCAATCAAATTGTTTCAATTGGAGCTGGCGGATCGCTCACGCTTGAACTTGGGCAACCCGCGATTGATTCGCCAAACAATCCATTCGGCGTGGATCTGATTGTGTTTTCCAACGCGTTCTTTTCGGATGTGTCAGGCGGCGGCGGAAGTCCCGGCTATTGCTTCGCGGAAGGCGGCGTGATCGATGTGAGCGATGACGGCGCGACTTGGTTTGAAATTCCCGGCGCGCAAGCGGATGGCAAAATGCCAACCATGGGCTTCATTGATGCGGGCCCATTTGATAGCGTGTCTGGTTCGCTGACGAGCAATTTTCGCAAGCCCATGAATCCCGCGATTCAACTTTCGGATCTTCAAGACTTGGACTACGTGGATGTGATCAACGCCTATGACGGATCGGGCGGCGGCGTGGGTGTTGATTTGGCAAGCGTGGGTTTGAATCAAGCGCATTTCGTGCGTATTCGCCAACCTATTGGCGCGACAACGTCTCCCGAAATCGACGCCGTCATGGTTGTGCAAGCCGTGATTTTTGGCGACCTTGATGGAAGTGGCGTGGTTGATTCCGCGGACATTGGCGGGCTTCTCGCGGAATTTGGCAAATTGAATTCGCCAGCGGATTTAAACCACAGCGGCTCTGTTGACAGCGCGGATCTTGGATCTCTTCTAGGGGCCATCGGCAATGAGTAACCACATGCGACGCGCGTTCACATTGATCGAGGTGTTGATCACAACCAGCATCATCAGCGTGTTGATCGCGCTTGTGATGGGTGGCGTGGGTGGCGCCATGACCAGCGCAAGAAGTTTCAAGTGCTCCAACAACTTGAGACAGATGGGCGTAGCGGCGCAAGCCTACGCAGCTTCATATGAAGATGCGTTTCCTGCGGCGGTGATTTATTTTCAACGGGGCAGTTCACTGCGAACCGTCGCATGGGATTACGAAAGCGACCAAAGTGGCGCGACAAAGCCTGGCGCGTTGACTGTGTTCACGGATCAACCGCTCAGCGCGATGCAGTGCCCGGAAATGCAACCCGCCTTGCAAGCGGAAGTTTCCAGCGCCGAACTTTTAACTGGCTACCACTACAACACGTCTTTCATTGGACACGAAGGCTTCTATCCAGAAACTGGCGCTGATGGTCGCGTGCATGACGGATGGTCACGCGTGCGCCTGGGACTCAACCCCACGCAACGGCGTCGCACAGATGCGGTTGTCGTGTTCGCGGATGGCGGATTTCGCGGTGGCGTCAATAAATTCATGCGCGCCCCCGGCAACACGGTGGAATTTGATGTGGGCATGATTCACGCGGGAACCAGCGCGTTTCGCCATCGTTCTTGTTGCAACGGTTGCTTTCTGGATGGCCATATTGCCTCCATTGGCGCCCCCTGCCGCAGCGCGCTGTCCACCAATGACTTGTTGAAATATGTCACCGACTTTCCCAAAAATGGATTTTTAAGTGGCGACGATTCGGCGTACGACCCAAGGTAATTTTTAGAAGTTCATCATGCAAATCGATCGCTGTGTTTGTTTTCATCTTGCATTTATTGACGTCCTCAAAGACGCGCGAGAAAAACAACTCTCGGTGGAGGACGTTGAATTCAGTTTGGGTTGCGGCGGCGGGTGCGGTCTGTGCCGCCCCTACTTGCGCCGCTGTTTGCGCACCGGGGAAACTTCTTTTAATCACATCATCACCGACGCCGACGAACCTGAATAGAACATGACAAGCGGGCGATCGCACGCTTGTGAATGCATCTTGATTAATTCGCGAAAAATTTACGGCGCGGGAAATGCGTTCACACATCAGCCGCGACCAAAGCGCCGCTCAAGTTCCCGAAATGGAATACGCATGGCGGTGGGTCTTCCATGCGGACAATTTGTGGCGCGCTCCACGCGATGCAAATCTTGCAGCAGTGAAGCGATCTCAATATCGGAAAGAGCGTCGCCCGCTTTCACGGCGGCCTTGCACGACATCATGTCAAGCACCTCGGACAGAACGGCCTCGCCGTCCTCGGTGGTGGCGCGCTCGCGTGAAAGCCAGCCAACAATCATCTGAGCCACATCCACTTTTCGCTCCACAAGAAATAGTGGCTCCGCGAAAATAGTCGCGCTCTTGGGACCTGACACGCGCACATCAAATCCCAGGCGTGCGAGCAATTCTTGCGACGCTTCAAGCCGCTCCAATTGCTCGCCATTCAGGGAAATCATGCTGGAAACCAAGCGCGGCTGCGATGGCAGCGCCCCCACGGTCAACTTGGCGCGCAACTGCTCAAACATCACGCGCTCATGCAACGCGTGTTGATCCACAATCACAATTCCATCGGCGTCAAAAGTGATCAGCCACGCTTTGCCGGCTTGAAGAAATCGAGCCGCGGGCCGTGGCGGCGTGAGTAAAGTTGCTTCGGCGTTTGCCTCGCCAACATTTTGAGCGCGGCCAAGAGCCAGCGCGTCGCGCAATGCTGAAAATTCAAATCCGCGGTCGCCGTCCGATGCGTGCGGAGTGAAGCTGGCGTTCTGCCACGCGTTTGCGGAAGTGTCGCTTGGTAAATGTTGATTGAAGTCATTGGACAAGTTTGAGTTCGCGCCCCCACTTTCATTGCGCCGCGCCCCCCAACCAAAAGCTGAACCCAGCGACGCGCCACCCATGGGCAAGTTTGGAACCAAGTTCGCCGCCTGCAACGCGCTTCGCACCGCGCGCAGCAACGCGGAGTGAATCAACGCGGGCTGGCGAAATCGCACCTCGCTTTTGGCGGGATGCACATTCACATCCACTTCGCGCGGATCGATATCAATGGCGATGAATCCAACCGGCGTGCGCCCCGGCTCCACCAAACCGCGGTATGCCTCGCGCATGGCGTGCAACAATCCGCGATCAGAAATTGGCCGCCCATTCAACGCCATGCGCAAACCATTCGCCGATGCTTTGGCTTGCTCTGGCCGACCGATCAATCCCCAAATGGCAACGGCTCCGGCGCCGCTCAGATCAACTGGCAATAATTTCCCCTTGAATTCATCGCCCAACACCGCCTCCACGCGCAGTTGTGGATCGTCCACAGCGGGTAATTCAAGCGTCATTCGCGCGTGCTGAAAAAGTCGAAACGCAACGCCGGGGCGTCCAAGCGCCAGCCACTCGATCACATCCACAACCTTGCCCGCCTCGGTTGGATCGCTGCGAAGAAATTTGCGCCGCGCGGGAACTTGTCCAAAAAGTTGATGCACCTCCACTCGAGTGCCCTGCGCGATGGCCGCCGGACGCACGCTGGAAAACGCGCCAAAGTCCACCTCAATGCTGGCGCCGTTCTGGCTTGCCGCGGAGCGCGAAACCACAACCAAGCGCGACACGGAACCAACACTGGCAAGCGCCTCGCCGCGAAAACCGTAACTGGAAATGTCCACCAAGTCATCCGCCGTGGCGATCTTGCTTGTGGCGTGCGGCGACACAGCCAGCAGCAATTCGTCGGCGCCAATACCGCTTCCATTGTCGGACACTTCAATCAACTCTCGCCCGCCGCCTTCAATGCGCACTTCAATTTCAGTGGCGCCGGCGTCAAGCGCATTTTCGATCAGCTCCTTCACGACACTCGATGGGCGCTCCACCACTTCGCCCGCGGCGATTTGATTGACCAAGTGTTGTGAAAGTTGGCGAATAGGCATCGGGCGATTCTACGGTGCGCAATTGCTCTGCTCTTCACCAATACTTCACATAAAATTTTGGTTATCCACAAGACAAGTTGACGATATTCACCTATGGTTTTGCCCAGGATGTCCACACTTGTCATAGGAGACCTGCACGGCTGCGGAACGGAGTTCGTTGAACTCCTGGATATCGCTCGCCGTGACCGTGTTGACGCGCGGATTATTTTGGTGGGCGATTTGTTCACCAAGGGACCGCGGCCGGATCTTGTGGTGGAGGCTATTTCCGACTTGCGCGCAAGTGGACGCCGGGTGGAAAGCGTGTGCGGCAATCATGATTTGCGATTGATGGATGCGCTGCGTAATCATGACGCTGGCTCGTCGCTTGATGACGTGGCTCCAGCGGAAGCCTACGCCATTCGCGTGTTGGATCGAGCCGGCAAACTTACCGCGGCGCGTCGAATTCTGAGCGAGACAATTTCCAAAACATATATTCAAGGCGAGGGCTGGGCCGTGGTGCATGGCGGAATCGATCCGCAGCTTGGACTTTTAGGAACCAGCGACTTTGAAAAAATTCACAAGAAGGCCGCGCCCGGACGCGCGCACTGGTGGGATTCATACAACGGCGACGATGGCTTGTTGATTGTCGGACATAAACCAATGTTTGAACCGCTTGTGTTGCGCCGCGACGGAAATCCGATCGTGGTGAATGTGGACACGGGTTGCGCCTACGGCGGATTCTTGACCGCCTACTGCATTGAAGAAGATCGATTGATCATGGTCCCGTCAAAGCAACCCGCACGCGATGGATTTGGCTCTACGCCAGTCGCCACCGCGCCGCGATGGGCATCGGGCGGCCCCGTCCGAACGTTCTCGCGGCGACCTTGATAATCAGCGGAGATTGATCGCGCTTGAATTGCGCGCGGTCAATGGCCAAGCACCAACGCTCGACAACTTTTATATCTAGTTTTGTGGCCAATGCGATCGCGGGCACGTCGCCCTCATGCTCAATCCAGCCAGTCACAATGTTGTCCAAATCCGCGTAGGGCGGCAGCGAATCCTGATCGGTTTGATTTGGGCGCAACTCGGCGCTGGGCGCCTTGTCGATGCTGGCTTCTGGAATGGGCGGACACGTGAAACCAAGTTGCGCAAAATTGACATTGATCCAATTTGAAATTGCGTACACCTGCGTCTTTAAAAGATCGCCAATGGGTGCGACTGCGCCAACCATGTCGCCGTACAAAGTTGCGTAGCCAGTTGCCAACTCGCTTTTATTTCCGGTTGCAAGAACAAGCGATCCATCCGAGTTGCTCACCGACATGGATGTGAGTCCGCGCAATCTGCTCTGAAGATTTTCGTCGGCCAGGCCTTCAAATGCGCCAAGACCTGCGCGCATTTTCTGCGCCATCAATTCGTGGGCTTGGTCAATGGGCAGCGTAAGCAAGCGGCCCAACTTCAAGCGCCGCGCCAATTCTTTGGCGTCGGCCACGCTGCCTTCGCTGGAATATTTTGACGGCATCATGATGCCAGTTATATTTTGCGCGCCCAACGCCAACGCGGCTAGCGTTGCGACCAGTGCGGAATCAATTCCGCCGGACAATCCAATAGTGGCCTTGACGTGCTTGGTTTTAGCAAAATAGCCCTTGATTCCGCACACAATCGCATGCGTGAGTTCGCCCTCGGGGGCGGTTCGCGAATGAACTTGCGCCACGTCAAAGGACGCGATTTTTGTTGCGGAGTCCGCGTCGTCTTTGCGCGCGCCCGTTGCGTCAAGATCAATCATGATCATGGCGGGCTGAAATAATTCTCCCACGCGCGTGATTGAACCGGCGCGGCTCACGCAAACGCTAGCGCCATCAAACACAAGATCATCGTTGGCGCCAACTTGTTGGCAGGAAAAAATAGGCACAGAATATTTTTTTGCAAGTTTGCAAAGACGCGCATGCTGACGCGCGCGCTTGCCAAGCACAAATGGGCTGGCGCTTGAAACCAACAGTGCCGTGGCTCCGGCCTTCACGGTTTCTTCTACTGGATCTATTGAGTAATGGCGCGAAGTTGCCACATCATCGGCGCCCCAAATGTCCTCGCAAATCAACAAACCAAACTTTTCTCCGCCATGCTCAATCACCAAGGTCTTCTCGCCCGGCGAAAAATATCGATCCTCATCGAACACGTCATATGTGGGAAGAAGTCGCTTGTCGTAGTACTGCGTGACAAGCCCGCCACGGCACACCGCCAAACAATTCGCAAGCCCCCGACCCGCGCGATCAACGCTGCGCACCGTGCCAATGATCAAGGTCATGTCGGGAAATTTTTGTGCGATCTGATCCACGGCGCGCTGGCACGCATCGGCCACGCCCTCGCGCAAAACCAAATCGCGCGGCGGATATCCAAGCAACGCCATCTCACCTGTGAGCAACAGGCGAGCGCCCTGCTTGTGGGCGTTTTCCGCTGCGGCAATGATCAATTGCTGGTTGCCCACAACGTCACCAACTGTGGGATTCATTTGTGCAAGCGCGATACGCATGCGGTAGATGCTACGAATTCTTCAGGCTTCTTGGGGCGAACAATTTCATCCCGCTTTCGCCCAACGAGGATCCACCGCTGACAAAATCGCACGCACCGTGCATGGCTTGCGAACAATCATGCTCACGCCGGCGCGAATTAAACTGGTTTCATCGCCCGCAGTCAAAGCCTCGCCCGTGGCCACCACGCGAACCACCCTTTTTTCACAGCGCAACCACGACGCCAGTCCGGCCGCCTCGTTTACGCCAATGTTGCAATCCACAATGATGGCGCTTGGTCGCGATCTCTCGCAAATCACCCCCGCCTCAAAAGCTCCACGCACAATAAACACTTCTCTCTGTGTTTCTTGCACAATTACATCACGCAATGTTTGAGCCGTGGTCGCATTGGCGTCCACAATGAGCAACATTCCTTGGCCAACCGCCGCCGCAAAACCTGTCAGCGGCAATCCGTGCGTGCGCATGAAATTCTCCAACGCCTCGCGCGTCACGCGCCGATCACGGCTGCCAGGAATTCTGTATCCCTCAAGCCGCCCGCAATCAATCCACTTGCTCACGGTGCGCGCGGCAACATTGCAAATTTCGGCTACTTCACCAGTGGTAAGAACGCTGTTTTGTTGTGTCATTTCTGTCATGGCGCAATGACATCGGTCAATTCAGCTGGTGACTCAAGCACACTTGCAAAAATCTCAAAATTCTAGTTATCAGCCGCCAATGCGCTTAAATATGGCTGAATTCAGCCTATTCCAATGATCTCACAAAAATAGAACTGCCCCACGCTTTGAAATATTTGAATCAAAGACAAAATAATCAATAGACAAAAAATGATATTTGTAGAAAGCGCAAGTGCTTCACCACTTTGTCGAATCAGTCTTGCAGTGGCTTGGAGTGGGACAGAATCCGAATTCCCTTGCTCACCAACGCGTTGCGCAATTGTTCTAAATGTTCACCATCGCGAACTTCAAGAGTGCACTTCACCATGACGGTGCTCACATCGGCGTCCCCAAATGTTCGATCATGTTCAATTTGTTTCACGCTGGCTCCAGCATGCGCGATGGTTGCCGCAAGTTCAGCCAAACCACCTGGTCGATCGGAGATCACCGCTGTGAATTGCGCCATGCGATGATCAAGCACAACACCGCGCTCGATCACGCGCGTCAGCATCATTGGATCAATGTTGCCGCCGCACAATACGATGGCCACGCGCTGACCATGGAGTGAATTCAACTTGCCCGCCAAGAACGCGGCTAAACCAATCGCCCCCGCCCCCTCCACCACGCCCTTCTCCAATTCTAAAATTCGCAAAATTGCCAACGCGATATGTTCCTCGCGCACCGTCACCACTTTATCCACGCGTTCCCGCGCCAGCGCAAAGGCGCGGTCGCCAACTTGGGGCACCGCTAACCCATCCGCCAATGTGGAGCCATGCCATGCGTCAACGGGGTGCCCGGCTTGCAACGCATTGTGCAGACTTGGACAACGCTCTGGCTCCACGCCAATGACCTTCACGCGCGGATTTTTTTCCTTCACCGCGATGGCCAAGCCCGCGATCAACCCGGCGCCGCCCACTGGAACAACAATGGCGTCGATGTTGCTCACTTGTTCAATGATTTCAAGCCCAATCGTGCCCGCCCCCGCGATAATTGCGGCGTCATTGAATCCATGGATGTAGGTTAATTTTTCCTCAGCGGCAATCTCGTCGGCTTTTACTTTCGCCTCGGCGATATTTTTTCCATGCAGTACAACTTTGGCGCCAAAGGCGTGACAGCGAGTTTGCTTCACAAGCGGCGCGCCTTTGGGCATGACCACTGTGATTGAAATTCCAAGTTCACGTCCGTGATAGGCCAAAGCCAACGCATGGTTGCCGGCGCTGGCAGCGATCACGCCGCGCTCGCGCGTAGGTTGATCAAGCAGCAACAGCGCGTTGCGCGCGCCGCGCTCCTTGAAACTTCCGGTGCGCTGCAAATATTCCGTCTTGCAAAAGATAGTGGCGCCACACAACTCGCTCAAGGCCGCGCTCTCTTGGCACGATGTGCGAATAATTCCGCCATCAATGCGCGCCCTCGCCGCGACAATGTCGGCGTAAGTCACATCGCTCGCGGTTGAGACACTCACAAAGTCGCCCTCTGATTCAAGCATGGCGCATAATGCACGCGCGTCATCCACGTCAAGCGCGACACGCGTGTCAAACCTTTGGACCCGCCGCGCGCACCGCGTCGCTGATTGCAAACTTGGTGTCATTGGCGCGGAATTTGGCTGCTAATTGCTTGGCACTGGCTTCATAAGCGGCGCCATCCTTCCACGTCTTGCGCGGATCAAGCACTTCGCTTGGAACGCCCGGCACTTCCACCGGCATGTGCAAACCAAAAATTGGATGCGTGGTGGTCTTCACATTTTTCAACGAGCCATTCAAGATGGCCGTGACCATGGCGCGCGTGTAGGCCAGTTTGAAACGGCTTCCAACTCCGTATGCTCCGCCGGTCCAACCCGTGTTGAGCAACCACACATCGGTTGAGTTCTTACGAATGCGCTCGGCAAGCATGGTGGCGTACACCATGGGCGCTCGCGGCATGAATGGCCCACCAAAGCACGCGCTGAAATTTGGCTGCGGTTCGGTCACGCCAGCTTCTGTGCCGGCCAACTTGGATGTGTATCCATTCAAGAAATAGTACTGCGCTTGCTCAGGCGTCAATTTGGAAAGCGGCGGCAAAACTCCAAAAGCGTCCGCGGAAAGAAAGATGCAATTTGTTGGCTGACCCGCAACGCTTGGAAGCACCGCGTTTGCAATGTGGCTCAATGGATATGTCGCGCGAGTATTTTCAGTGCGCTTGGTGCTGTCGTAATCAGGAACGCGCGTGACCGGATCAACGGTTGTATTTTCCAGCACGCTTCCAAAGCGAATCGCCTTGAAGATCTCAGGCTCGGTCGCCAAAGAAAGTTTGATGCACTTGGCGTAGCAGCCACCTTCAATATTGAACACGCCTCGGTCGCTCCAACCGTGCTCGTCGTCGCCCACCAAATCGCGGTTGGGATCAGCGCTCAGCGTGGTCTTGCCCGTGCCAGAAAGACCGAAGAAAATAGCCACATTCTTAGGATCATTGCGATCCACATTGGCCGAGCAATGCATTGGAAACACACCGCGCTCGGGCAAGTCGTAGTTCATTGCGTAGAAAATGCTCTTCTTCATTTCGCCTGCGTAGCGAGTACCAATGATGACCACCTTCTTGCGCTCAATGCTTTGAATGATGGCAACGCCACCAGTCACGCCATACTTTTTTGGATCCGTCAATTTCATTGAGCCAGCGTTGATGATGGTCCAATCTTGTCGCCACGTGGCGAGTTCATTTGCCTCCGCGTTGATGAACAATGTCTTGGCAAAAAGCGAGTGCCACGCCTCCTCGGTGAACACGCTCACTTTGCAGCGGTATTCAATGTCGGCTCCGGCATATCCGTCGAAGCGGAATAAATCGCGCCGCTGCCGCAAGTGATCCATAGCCAACGCTTCAAGCGCGTCAAAATTTTCAGGTGAAATTGGTTGGTTCACTTTGCCCCAATCAATGTTGCCGTGAATGCCAGAGGTGTCCTCCAGATATTTATCATTGGGACTGCGGCCAGTTCGATCGCCTGTATCACATGTGATCGCGCCATTGGAGGCCAGAACGCCTTCGCCACGCGCAAGCGCCAACTCAACCAATCGTGGCACGGGCAAATTCGCGTGAATGGCTGCGGTTCCAAAATCAAGTTTGCGGTCGGTTGCGGTTGGCATATGGAAGCTCCTGTTGGACAAAGTCGAAACGGAGAACTCTACCACGAACCGAAACAGGAAACCAATTCACCAATGAATTAAGAATGACCGTGTTATTTGGCGCATTCTGTAGTGGCGATGGATTTCATGATTCAACCAATCCCACCGCAAAATTGAAGCAGATTTAAAAAATGATTTCACTTTGACCGCAATCCCCCAAATGCCGTAAAGTGTCCCGCTCATATGGCGGTCGTAGCTCAGTAGGTAGAGCATCGGGTTGTGATCCTGAGGGTCGCGGGTTCAAATCCCGTCGATCGCCCTTTCTTGTGAAATGTGTCGCGATTCAATTTGATCCCGTTTGGGAGAACCCGACTGAATCGCGC
>CAIKXA010000072.1 GCA_903831295.1 uncultured bacterium
CAATTACGAATGTTGGTTCCAGCGGGATTCATGTTCCTGCTGTGGATGGCTGTGATCACAAGTGGAAATTATTTACTCACATCCACCATTGAGGAAAAATCCAGCCGCGTGATGGAGGTACTGCTTTCGGCCGTGAGCCCCATTGAGTTGCTCTGTGGAAAATTAGTTGGACAAGCCGGCGTGGCTGGCGTGATGTTGTTGATGTATGGCGGCGTGGGACTTGCGGGTCTTGGCGCGGTTGCAATGTTGGATGTTGTTCCTCTGCCTCACTTGCTTTGGTTGGTGGTGTGGTTCCCATTGGCGTACTTCACCGTGGCGGCGATCATGGTCAGCTTGGGCAGCGCGGTGTCAGATCTTCGCGAGGCGCAATCGCTGATCGGTCCAGCCATGATTTTGCTTACACTTCCGCTGATTTTGTGGTTTCCAATAGTGGAAAATCCCAACGGCACTTTGGCTACGGTGTGCAGTTTCATTCCCCCCGCCGCTCCATTTGTGATGATCCTTCGCTTGACCGGCGCCAACGAACCCGTTCCTCTGGTGCAAGCGTTGCTTGCCATGTTTGTGAGCTCGGCCACCGTGGTGGCCATCTTGTGGGCCGGCGCGCGCGTGTTCCGCGTGGGCGTGCTCATGCAAGGCAAGCCGCCAAGTCCAATGGAACTTTTGCGCTGGATCAAGGCGCGATGAGCGTCACATGAACTTCGACACGACTTTGATCCTGGTGTGGATCGGCGTGCTGCTGTTTGCCACCATCACTATTTACGGATTGTGGTGGTCGCTGTTCTACGATCGGGCCAAAAGCCAACGCCGCTGCCCACAGTGTTGGCACATGGTGCTGGATCGATTTCCATTTCGATGCCCCGAGTGCGGCTTCGTCACGCTATTTGAAAAAAATCTTTTCCGCACACGTCGTCGTTGGGGCTTCGCGGCGTTGACCCTTTGCTCTTTGATCATTGGCACCACGTGGCTGCGAGACCAACTTGTAACGCGAAGTTGGTGGTCGTTATTTCCAGATCGGATTGTGATTCTGATTCTGCCTTGGTCGGATGACGGCGAGACGTTGCGGGAAATTCCCGCGTACCTCGCCTCGCGGCTTTCAAGCTCGGACATGAGCGACGCCAATCGGCTGCGCTTAATCAATCAATGCGCCAGCGGAGATAGCCTCGCGCCCCCGGGCAGTGTGCGTTGGATTGAAAAATACGCAGGAATTGCTGATAAAATTGACTCTTCCTTCCCTGGCGTCGACACGGACACGGCCACAATTCAAGAATGTGAGAAGGCCATGAATTCCATGCCACCATTCTTGCATCTTGAGGCGCCGACCACGTGGAATAGCGTGGAGCCGTTGGTTGCAATAGTGCAAGTTGAAAATTGGTGGCCCTACGCGTCGGAAATAAAATTGCGCGTGGTCGGGGTCAACACAATTCCACTTGGCGCAAGCGACATGGATCGATTGAAACATGAAGTATGGGAGCGGGTGAATCCCGTCGTTTCCACCGCGGAATCTGGAAAACCTTGGAAGGATTCGCGTGGTTCGCCCACTCTAATCCCAATCCATCTTGGTCAAATTTCCGTCGGGAAATACTCCGGCGAAATTCTTTTTGAATGGGAATCAACTTTGCCAGCAACCGCGGATTCACCAATCGAGTCGAATGCGAAAGGCGTGATCACAATTCCTATCTCCATTGATGTGCTTCCAACAGCGCTCGCTCTTGCTCCAATCAGCACACCTGCAATCGACGAACTTGTGAAAGAGGCCTTCGGGCCTGGAATGCTGCGCTGGCCCACGGGGCGCGTGCGTCATGCGTTCAGCTATCTCCCATATAAAACATCTTCAAACGAATTGGAATCCGTCGCATTTGGAATGGTCGTTGAGGCGCTGCAAGATGGCGTGCCGCGACGGCGCTTACATGTGTGGTGGCGCGGCGGTCGTGGCGGCTCGCGAACGGGCTGGGAAATTCAACTGGAAGACCAAGAAGCGCTGGATATCGCTGCGCAAAATGGTCATTGGACCATGCGCATTCACGGCGATGAATCCCTGGCGCGCCGCGCGGCCAATTTGTATTCCGCCAACCCCGTCACCAAGTGGTGGTCGGGAAGCGTGGAGTTTCCCTTGGTCATTTCCGAACGTGCGGGCGATCGAGCCGCTGGTCGCTCGGATCGCGGTCGAGTGTGGGTGTTGCAAGAACCCGTCGATGCCGCGAGAGGCGACGCGGAAAGATCAAAATCCAAATGACTTCGCTTTCGAGCGTGTAACATTTCACGCATGCAACCAAACTTGTGGGCACCATGGCGCATGTCGTACATCCGCGATCTTGAATCGCAGGCCTTGCAAGCCAAGATCAATCCACCCGCCGACTCCGACGGAAACTTTTTGTTGGCCGCGTGGAAAAATCCTCAACTCGATCTTGCGCAACATGTGGTCTATCGAAACGAGCACGGATTTATTTTGCTCAATCGATATCCATACTCCAACGGACATTTACTGGCGGCGCTTGGCGAGGCGCGCCCGCGGCTTATGGATTACGCGGTTACGCAGCGCGCGCACTTGTGGAAATTGGTGGATCTTGCCGCCGCGCTTGTGGATGTGACGCTGCGACCGCAAGGCATGAACATTGGCGTGAACGAAGGCCGCGCTGGCGGCGCCGGGCTTCCCCAACACGCGCACGCGCACATTGTTCCGCGCTGGAACGGTGACACCAATTTCATGTCCACCGTTGCTGGCGCGCGGGTTATTCCAGAGTCGCTTGATAGCGTGGCCCACCAATACAAAATCGCTTTGAATGAAGCCCAAAAACGAGTGGGCTGACGATAAATTTCAGGCATAGACTGATTCATTCGATTCTTTGCCCCGTCGGGTGACCTTTGACCACGCGTCCGGACCGATGCGAACCCCTAGGGATCCCTACTTAATGGCTGCGTCAATGATCATGCCTCTCGCGTTCGCGCGGCGTGGAAGATCGGGAACGATGGCCGGGGAACCCACGTGAAAGCGGGTTCGGGCAACATCGTCAGAGAGCGCTTCCTTGTGAAGCGACAGAATTTATTTCTGTTCCTCCGACGGGGCAAAGAGCCGAAAACATAAAATGCATTTGCACTCAAGTTCATCCGCCTATGCTTGCCAAATCGGATGAACGCACCAACGGAAATAAAGCGGGACGCGCCAACCAACGAGGGATTTCTCACCCGCTTCCATCCGCGCCACTTGCCGGCCATGTCGCGCCCCGCGTACATCAATGAAATTCTAAGTTGGGCGTTCCTGCCATTTTTTCTTGGCGCCATTGAAGGCGGCACGCTTGGAGTGGTTGTCAAAAAAACATTCACCGGTATTGAAGGCATCAGCCCCATCGAACTCAATCTGGCTGTTGCGTTGGTCACCGCCGCGCCTAACGTGGCCAACTTGACCAGTTTTATTTGGGCCGCGCACTCGCAAGGAAAACCAAAGGTGGCCTACATCGCCTCGCTGCAAACCATGACCGCGGTGTGCGTGGCGTCCATCGCGCTCATGCCCGAGCAACGCTGGGGCTTGTGGACGCTTTGCCTGTTGGCCACGCTGGCGCGCATCACTTGGACAGGCGTGATCACGCTGCGATCCGCCGTGTGGCGCGCCAACTATCCCCGCGAAATCAGGGCCAAAATCGCTGGAAATATGGCCACTGTGCAAAGTTTGGTTCTGGCGCTTTGCGGTTGGGCCATCGGCGCGGCGATGGACTTCAATTCCAAAAGCTTCCACATTTTATTTCCAACTCTCGCGGTGCTTGGCATCGCTGGAAATATTTTGTGGCGGCGCGTTCCCATGCGCGGCGAAAAAAGATTGTTGCGCGCCGAACAGGCCGCGCCAAAGCGTAGCGGTCCGCAACTGAATCCAACCTCCGTGCTACGCGTGCTCAAGCAAGATCCGCAATACGCAAAGTTCATGCTGTGGATGTCGGTGTTTGGCCTAGGCAATCTCATGATCTCCGCGCCGCTAGCCATTGTGCTAGAGGATGAACTCAATGCGACGTACGCCCAGGGAATTTTGGTGACCACCGTTATTCCATTGTTGATCATGCCGCTGGCCATTCCATTTTGGGCGCGGCGACTTGACCGCTCGCATGTGGTTGATTTCCGCGCCATTCACGCGTGGACATTTGTGAGCGCGGCGGCTTTGATTTTTATTGCGGCGCTGGCCAAATCTATGCCGCTGTTTTATATATCCGGCGCTCTGCTTGGCATTGGTTTCGCCGGCGGAAGCCTGGCGTGGAATTTGGGCCACCAAGATTTCGCGCCGCCAGAGCGCGACGCGGAATACATGGGCGTGCATGTCACACTCAATGGAATCCGCGGTTTGATCGCGCCATTTCTTGCGGTGGGTTTGTATGAGTGGCTCAAGGGCCACAACCTTGGCGCGTGGAGTTTCTTTGTGTGCCTTATGATCAATGTCGTCGGCGCGTGGGGATTTGTGCATATGCGCCGCGCGCGCAAGCGCCATAGGAAGGCCACGCTGGTGAGCGATTCACAAGCACAATCGCTCACTCAATCACCAACGCAATCACCCGCACAAGCCTGAAACCACCGCGGGGCGCGGTCCACGGTGAAACTTTCAATTGCCCTTTAATTCAAGCGGATTCCTCGCTACCATCATCGACCCGGCATTTCGCCGGCGCCTTTCACGGACGCGTGTCCGGGGCGTTTATTCCTAGCCGATTTCGCGGCGTGGTCCGCGCGGCTCATCACGCACCCTATTGAAACGACAACATGGTTAATCACAATCTCATCGAAGCCCTCGCTCTTGAAGCAGGCATCGCGGACAAAATGCTCCGCGAGGCGTACGGACAAACAGAACTCAATCTTGAAGAAATCCTTGGCGCTGAAGTTGCGTCACTTGGAACCGGCAACATCGTCAAAGGACGCGTTGTTGGCATCAGCGGTGACTTTGTCATTGTTGATATTCGCGGCAAGAGCGAAGGTCAGGTTCAAAAGGAAGAATTTGAGGAATCAGGCGGCGTCACCATTGGTGATGAAGTTGAAGTCCTTGTTGAAGAGACGGAAACAGCGGACGGAAGCATCATGCTTTCCAAGCGTAAGGCTGACCGCATTCGCGGTTGGGAGCAAGTGCTTGTCAGCCGCAAAGAAGGCGACATTGTTGAAGGCAAAGTGTTGCGCAAAATCAAGGGCGGTTTGCTTGTGGACATTGGCGTGCCAGTGTTCCTTCCAGCCAGCCAAGTTGATGTTCGCCGTCCAGGCGATATTGGTGAATTCATCGGCAAAACCGTGCGTTCCATGATTCTCAAGATTGATCTTGAGCGACGCAACATCGTCATCAGCCGACGCAAGTTGATCGAGGACGAGCGCGAGGATTCCAAGCGCAAGTTGATGGACAAGGTCAACGAGGGCGACATTGTGCGCGGCACCGTGACCAACATCGCCGACTTCGGCGCGTTCATTGATCTTGGTGGTCTCGATGGTTTGCTGCACATCACCGACATGAGTTGGGGTCGCGTGAATCATCCAACCGAAATCGTGAAGATTGGCGACGAGGTCGAAGTGAAGATTCTCAACATCGATCGCGAGCGCGAGAAGATCGCACTTGGACTGAAGCAGAAGGAAGCAAGTCCTTGGGAGGAAATCGAGAAGAAGTATCCGGTCAATTCCCGCTTGAAGGGAACCGTGGTCAGCTTGATGAGCTACGGCGCGTTCGTTCGTCTTGAGGAAGGCATTGAAGGCCTGGTGCACGTCAGCGAAATGAGTTGGACTCGCCGCGTGAACCATCCAAGTGAAGTTGTGAACGTGAATGACGAAATTGACATTGTCATTCTTGAAATTGACAAGCAGAAGTTGGAGATCAGCTTGGGCATGAAGCAGACCGAGGTGAATCCTTGGGAACTTGTGGCCGAGAAGTATCCAAACGGAACCATCATTGAAGGCAAGATCCGCAACTTGGCCAACTACGGCGCTTTTGTTGAAATTGAGCCTGGAATTGATGGTCTTTTGCATGTCAGCGATATCAGCTGGACCAAGAAAGTTGCGCATCCAAACGAGATCTACAAGAAGGGCGACAGCGTGAAGTGCGTTGTGCTTGATGTGGATCGCGACAAGCAGCGCGTTGGCTTGGGCACCAAGCAATTGTCGGAAGATCCGTGGGTGGAAGCGATTCCAAGCGCGTATCGCCCCGGCATGATCGTGAAGGGAACCATCACCAAGATCACCAACTTCGGCGTGTTTGTTGAGCTTGAAGAAGGTCTTGAAGGTTTGCTGCACATCAGCGAACTTTCCGATCAGAAGGTGGAGAATCCGCTGGACGTTGTGAAGCCAGGACAAGAAGTGGACGTGAAGATTCTTCGCGTGGACACTTCCGATCGCAAGATCGGCCTGAGCCTGAAGCGCGCTCAATGGGGCGCGGGCATCGATCCAGATATGCGCGCGGATATTGCGGCGGATGCGGCGGTTCGTGAACGTCCAACCCGCGGCGGTATGGATGATCACGGCGCGCTTGGCACCGACAAGATCAGTTTCTAAGTTTCACTGATTGTAAAAATTCAACGACCGCGGTTTCAAAGCCGCGGTCGTTTTATTTTTCCACCATGGAAATCGCTTTGTATGCAAAGCGATCGTGGTGCGCTCAGTCCTGGCCGATTCTCAACATAAAGCGATGAAGCCAACCAGAACAAGCAGCAGCATTCTTTTCAGATGCGCGCGTTGTGCCTGATCTATGCGGAAAATTTTCATGGACAATCCTGGCAATGCTTAGTCGGAGTCGCTTGAATTAAAACGTCAATTCAAACGACTCCGCTACATTGCACACCATGGCGCCGTTTCACAATCTGTCCAGACAATTCTGGCTATTGAATGCAATTTTAAGCATGATGGCAATGGTTATCACACCCGCACAGGCGGATCTTTGCTCCGTCGCCGACGCTAAAGCGCTCTTTCAAGTTTCGCGGCAGTGGCTGGATCAACAAGTGTTGCAGGACCCGCTTGATTTGAAACCGCTGGACTTCACCAAGGATGCATCGCTGTCTCCAACATTTTCAGCGACCGCCGCGGGCGTGGTGTTGCGCTTGCAAGGCAGACCCGTTGGACAAGCATGGGCGCGCCAAACTGCTGATCATTCATCATGCCTTGCGCTCGCATTGCTCAAGGCGTTGGCGTTGGCAAATGAAGATCGAATTCTCGCGCATCTTCCCGCGCAAGAGCGCGCCAACGCGGCGCGGCAACTTTCGCTTGAGATTGAACTCGTGGGCGACACCCGTCCTTTCACCGGCGATCGCATCGACACGCTTGCCGCTCGCATTGACAATGGACGCGAAGCCATGGCCATTCGCGCTGGTGACCGATGGGCCTTCTCGTTGCCTTCGCTACAGCAGTCATTGAATCAAACCCAACTGCCCTGGTACACAATGGTGCTGATGGCGCGCGAAGTTGGAGTGGACGCTGGCTCGGATAAAAAATTCAAGTTGCCCGATGGCGTTGTCATGTACCGCGCCGACACGCGCAGATTGGCGCAAATTGCCGCAAAAGCGCCGGCATTTGAAGTATCGCGCGCAATGTTGACGGTTCCACTTGCGCAAATCACCAACAGCGCTCTTGACCAAATGGCGGTCGCTATCGCGGCGCATCTTGAAACCAGAATTCGCAATTCGGATGGACTTTCAAAAGAAACTCTTGAAACGTTGCAGGCTCTTGGTCCTGCGGGCGAATATCAACCGGCGCTAGGAGTTGTTGCGCAACCAATTTGCGCGCCTCTTGAACAAGCCATGGGCGCGTTCGCCATGGCTCGATTTGCCCAGATGAACTTTCCAGAAATTGATCGCGCCGCCGCGCGCGAGTTCGCCATATTCACTTTGCAATCTCTGCAACAAGTTGTGGGCCAAGAAAAAAATCCACTGGATAATCTTGCCACCATGGCCACTTGCCTGTTGGCCTGTCAATCGCTGGCGCATTCCACGCCTGACTGGGCGGATTCCACAAGTAAGGAATGGGAAAAAGTATTGAACGCAAAAGTCGCTGCCGCATTCGCGCTCAACGATCAAACCGATTTGCAAACATGGGCCTTGTGCGCCGCCGCGTTGGCGCAGCAGTCACCAATTGAAGTCGCGCGGGCGCTCGACAACGCGTGGCAAATTCGACCCGTGGAGAAATTGCTCTCCGCAAGTCCGTGGATGCTTCTGGCCGAGCAACGCGTGGGTGATTCGTCGGATCACGCGCGGGCCAAAGAAGCTTGCGAATTGCTGCAAATCATGCTGGTTCAGAGTCAACTCTCCCGCTCACTCAATCCCGATCTCGCCGCCGACCTTGAGGGTGGATGGCCGATCATCGCCAATGGGACATCGGGAGCCACGGCTCAATCATCGCGGCCAACATTGACCATGGCGTTGGCGCTTGACCCAAAGTTGTTCTCCGCTTCGCCTTCCACCGCCAAACAAAACCTGGACTCCCTCAAGTTGGCGCTGCGATTTCTAAAGCAATTGCAGGTGGATCAGTCAGGCTGTTACGCATTTCGTGATCCAGCCAAATCCATTGGTGGAATCCGCGCCGCACCGTGGGACAGCAATCAACCATTGGGCGCGAATGCAACCACATTGTTGGCGGTGCTTGAGTCCCGTGGATTGCTGGCGAATGAGCCAACTTCAAAATAAGTGATACGGCTGATCCTGTTTATCGTAAAATCAATCCAATGCGAATTCATTCTAGTTTCATTTCGCGGATCATCTTCGCAGCAGCCAAGACAATCGTTTGTCTAGGTGCGATCACGGGGATCAATTCTATTGCATCCGCCACACGGGCACAGCCCGCGCCGCTTCATGGTGGCGTCCGCGATGGATGGGTGGCTTCGCTTGGCGCTAAAAAAATTTCGGTGGTATTCAAGCAAGTCCCTATCGTGCAAGTTTTGGAATCCATCTCGCAAAAATCGGGCGTTCCAATTCAGGCATTACTACTTGATAAACCAGCAGGATCCGCGGGAATTGATCCTGCCATCACCATAGATTTAGCAATCAAAGACATGCGGAATCGTGAAGTACTGGAGATTGTTCTGAGCCAGGCGAGCGCGACCTCGCAAAACGAAATTCGTTGGCAAACAACACAAAGTGGAATTGAAGTGGGTCCAAAATCGCGCTTGCTTCGGCCCAGCGCAATGGAGCGCCGCATTTATGTGGTGGCTGATCTGGGTTTCAAAGCGGCGGACTTTCAACCGCCACCACTGCAAAATGGTGGCACTGGAGGTGGCGCTGCACCACCTCCCTTCACTCCATCGCAACAGGATGCGCGCTATCAAAAATTAAAATCACTCATCCAAACAACTGTGGAAACCGATGTTTGGGCTGAATCGAGCGGTGGTCCTTGCACCATCGCCATATTCAACAACACGATGATCGTGATCGCGCCAGACTTTGTGCACAGATCCATCGCAGGCAATCCCTTGATTCGGGCAACCACTTCCCCAACAAGTCAGTCGACACATTAAATGGATGACCTTTCGCGAACTGATCCTATTCCCACCCGCCGTGATTTCACCGCATGCACCGGCGACGGCGCAACATTCTGTTTCATGGTGGGCGCGGGTGAAACCTATATAGCGGCACTGGTTCTAGCCCTGGGTAAAAGCGCGCTTATCGCAGGCTTAATCATCACAATTCCCATGCTTGTTGGCGCCACCGTTCAACTGGCTTCACCCGCTGGCTTGCGCCGTGTGGGTTCGCCACGCAAATGGATCCAAGGTTGCGCCATTGTGCAAGCGCTTTCATTTGTGCCCTTGATCATCGCCGCCGCATACGGAGATATTCCAACATGGCTGGGGTTTGTCACGCTGTCTATTTATTGGAGCGCGGCTATCGGCGCGTGGCCCGCGTGGAGTACCTGGGTGGCTCGACTTTTTCCTGAAACTCTTCGCGCCAGTTACTTCAGCAAACGAAATCGCATTTGTCAAATTTCGCAACTCTCGGCCATGCTTGCCGCGGGCGGTCTTTTATATTTGGGCGAGCGCGACGGATGGCAACTGAAAGCCTTCATGTGGATCATGATCTTCGCGGCGTTGTCGCGACTTTCAAGCGTTTGGTTTCTTCACCACCAAGGCGACGTTAAATTGAAGCCCACAGACATTGCGCGCGTACAGTACCGGGCGTTGCCCTCGCGCATTGGCCGAAGCGGAGATCTGCGAATTGTGCTCTGCCTGATCGCCTTGCAATTCGCGGCCAATATCAGCGGACCCTTTGTGAATCCGTGGCTTCTTGATTATTTAAAATTTGACAAAGCCTCGTATTTACTGGTGATTTGCACGCTATTTGTTTCAAAATGCCTGGCGCTCACCTTGCTGGGTGGCATTATTCAAAAATTTGGCGCCAGACGCGTGCTGCTGATTGGAACCGCTGGAACATCGATTGGTGTTTTGATGCTGGCGGTATCAAACAATTTGGCGTGGATCACCTTTGTTCAACTTTATAGCGGCGTGATGTGGGCGGCTTGGGAACTTGCCTCATTCTTGGTGCTCCTTGAAAGCATCAAGCATTCAGAGCGCACATCCATGATGGCGCTCTACAATTTTACAACTTATTTTTCAATCGCGGCTGGATCATTCATTGGCGCATACATTCTTAAATTTATGGATACTTCTGGCGGCGCCTATGTGACCATCTTCATTCTGTCGGGCGTGTTGCGCTTGGGCGTTTTATGGCTGCGACCAAACCGTGTGCGCGCGTCGGCAGTTGAAGTTGTAAGCCCGGCGCCAATGAAAGACCTGAACGCATGACTTGGCCAATCACACTGGCGAATGCTCCGCGTGGAACGCGGTTTCTTGCGATCGTTGGAATGTTGATTGTTGTTGGCGCGTGGATGATTCCCCAAGCTTCACTGGTTGATTTTTTTCTGCATCCAGTTCGCGCCAACGCCATGGCGCACGCAGTTGAGTCAACCGCCGCCGCGCGAATTGGATGGACCATCATTGGGCTCTTATTGTGCCTATTTCCCCTTGTTTTTAGGGCTATTCAACCGGCACATTCCATCCACAACAAACCCACTATCGCATCAAATTTTTCCAAGACCCTTTTTGCGCTGCTGGCGCTATCAATCATCGTGAGATTGATTCGGGTGAATGAAAGTTTGTGGTACGACGAAATCGCCGCGCTGGCAACCTATGTCATGCATGGTCCAGGCGTGATCATGGGTAACGCTTTCACCACGGCAAATCATCCACTGCAATCACTTCTGTCATGGATGTCGATTCCGCTCAGCATTGATCCTGGCATTCGACTTCCATCGATCTTGGCGGGTCCTGTCGCGGTCTACGCCACTTGGAAGTTCACGCGTCAAGTCACGAGCGACAGCATCGCACTGGTTGCGGCAGCGGCAATGACTGTTGCACCCGCAGCCGTGTTCGCTTCTGGAGAGGCTCGTGGATACGCGCTCGCCATTGCACTGGGCGCTTTGGCGAGTTGCATGATGCTGTCCATACTGCGACAAACGAATCAGAAAAGCACACCACTTTGGTACGCGCTGTGCATGTCACTTGCCACATGGGCTCACTTGGTCACCGCATTTTTGGCGGTTGGTCATCTGCTTGTTGCGCTCTGGATGATGCGCCGCAAGGAACAACGCACCGCTTCAATTACAGCGGTTTTTGCCGTGATTTGGGCGGGGTTTTTGTCGATCGGTTTATGGTCTCCAGCGTTGCCAGACTTGTTCCACTCACGCGATCAATTCTTGGCGCTCACTGGAAATGAACCCACACTCTTTGGCCGTGAAGGCGCGGCTTTGCTGGAACAACTTGCGGGCGCATATGGATGGGCCGCAATCCCATCCGCATTGTTGGTGATCATTGGTATGGCAACAACACTGCGTCAAACAAATCTGCGCCTGGCTTTAGCCGTTACGGCGCTTGGTGTTCCTGTTGCGGTGCTTGCCGCGTGGCTGGGAAACAGTTGGCTCTATGCGCGATTTATTTTGTTCGCCATGCCTGCCACTACCTTCTTGATTTCGCTTGGACTTGCTTGGCTTTGGAAATTGCGTCCATGGTTCGCCATCATAATGGCCGCGATCACTCTGGCAACTTGGAGCGCGGACATGCTGATTCGTGCTCCCAAGCAATCACTGCGCGAGGCGATTGCATTTGTCGCGGCGCAAAAATCGCCCCAAGATACGGTGGCCATCATCACTCCCGCCGACAATGTTGGTCAGTGGTACGCCTTGGCGAATAATTTTGAATTGCTTCCCACAGGGAAAAATGGCTCAAAACTTGATGAATGCCTACGCTTGACGCATCCAACTCCCAATTGGATTGTGGTGCTATATCCACATTCCATCGGCGAATCCACGATTGGCTGCATGCGCCTGGGCGATTACAAATTCGCGAAATCATTTCGGGGCTGGGTGGATTGGGGCGTCGGCGACATACAAGTATTTCAACGGGATCCGTCCCCGCCTGCCATTCGGTAATCTCATCACATGTTTCACGGACCGCTTGAAATGATGAATGAAACCGAAGTTGGCCACGGTTGGCAATTCATCGCGCAATTCATCGAGTCTAGTGGAACACTTCGTAAAATTACTTTTGGATTGAATTGGGCCGACTACGATTTGCTCTGTCCCGATGGTGGGACTGAACCTGCGTTGGTGGCGGAAACTGTCTTGCGCTGGTTGATTGCAAATGCAAAACCTCAACAGCTCACCAATCGCCTTGATGCAAGCTTGGCGCGTCGCTTGGATCCGCAAGCCGACGCGCAAATTCGCCGTCTATTCATCCAGCGCGATCAGCCATAAGTGGTGGCAACTTCTTGGCGCGAAACTCCAAGGGCATCTCCACCCAAAAACTTGATCCCTTGTTTGAATTGGATTCAATCCCAAGCTTGGCTCCCAACATGGCGGAAAGCTCGCGGCAAATCGCCAATCCAAGCCCGGTTCCGCCGTGACTTTTTGTATGACTGGCGTCCACTTGGCGAAATTTTTCAAAGATGGTCTGCTGCATATCCAAAGGAATTCCCGGCCCACTATCCAATACGGCAATGCGCAATCCGGGCGCACCATCCACGGACCACACATCCGCGCGCACGATCACGCACGAACCTTCTGGCGAAAATTTAATCGCGTTGCTGACAAAGTTGTAAAGGATTTGCTGAAGCTTTCCGGGATCGGTTTCCACCGTGGGTAATTCCTCCGGACGTTGAATCTCCAGCGTAATTTTTTTCAAATCCGCTTGCGGACGCATGATGGCGGAAATGCCTTCAAGCATGTCGGTGATGCTTGCGTTGGACACGCTTAACTCCATGCGTCCGGCTTCGATCTTCGCCATGTCCAATAGTTCGTTGATCATCTCCAACAATCCGCGGCCGCTCTTTAAAATATGCTCGATGTATCGAATGCGTTTGGGATCGGCGTCACTATCCTTGCGCGCCAACTCCGCCAGCAATTCCGCAAATCCAATCACGCTGTTCAGTGGGGTGCGCAATTCATGCGAAACATTCGCCAAAAATTCGCTTTTCAATCGATTGCTTTCAAACAACCCAACATTGGCTTCGCTTAATTGAACCAACTTGAAGTCCAAGCTTTCATTCATGCTTTGCAATTGTTTTTGGCTTCCATCAAGTGTTTGCACCATGTCATTGAAGGAATTTCCAAGTTGCTCCAGTTCGTCGCCAGTGCGCAACTGGCTGCGACTGGAAAGATCACCAGCGCGGACGCGATTGGCAACCTCGCGCAACCGCCGAACGGCGCGCAAATATCCGCGCACAACCAACAGACGCACTGCAAACATGATTCCAAGCCAAGCCAATCCTCCACCGATCAAAACATAAATGCGATCCTGCCAAATCAAGCGCGCCGCCGCGACTCCGGAACGCTCTATGGAAATCACGCCGGTCAGTGGCAACTTTTTCCACGCTGCGTCGGGGATATCCAAAGAAATTGCATCGCCAATTGCCACGCGATCCGCCTGATCACCACGCAATGCGCGCACATAGCGCGACAGAGGAGCATCACCGCCGTGTTCCAATTCGTAGCGATCAAAAATATCAGGCGAGGCGGCGAACTCATCAAACGCGCTTGAAAGAAATTGGTCACCCACCGCCGCCTTGCCATCGGCGCCCTTCACAAATCGAAATTGGTCAATCGTAATGTCGGGATTCTTGCCCCAAATTTGTGAAATATCTCGCATGGATTGCAATTGTTGCGCCACCATGGATTCGCGAATTTGAATCCATGGAATAGCCATAGCGCCGAAAATAGCCAACGCCGCCACTGCGCTCATGACAAGTTGACTTCGTTGAGTGAGACTGAGTCTCGCCATGTTGCACGGAGCATAGCGGGCGTGCGTATTCTGTCACCATGCATCGACCTGGATCCAATAGCGACCAAATGGAACCCGAAGATTTTCTCTGCGATTTCTGCGGACGATCGTGGCCCCTGGCTCAACCATTTGTTGAAGGCCATCAAGGGAGTTGTCTTTGTGGACAATGCTTGACTACAGCTCTACATGCGTTTGAGAACAACGCCGTCGAGCCAACGTGCTCCGATCTTTGCACAATGTGTTTGGAGGCGCGAAAAGAACCCGCTTGGTGCGCGCCCGCACCCGCTCAATCACCAGCCGATCGAACAACCGCGCGCGTATGTCGGCCCTGCTCCACTCAAGCAAAGCGCACGCTTGAACGCGATCCGGAATCAGGATGGAAACGCCCCGTCACACACACTTAAATTACGGGCGCGAGAAATTGCCAATGACAGCCCGGAAAATCAAGCCCGCTTGATCAATGTTGCCGCATGAAATGGACGGCCCTCGCGGCGGTATTTGCGCTCAAAATTTGTTCCCACCACTTCACCTTCACCCGCGCTGGCGGGCGGCGCGAATTCTTTACGCGTGAACAAATCATGGGACGCCGCCATCAACTCCTCGTACCACTTCCATAAATCATCATGATCGGTGACGAGGCGAAGCTCTCCAGAAGTTTGTAAAACTCTATGAAATTGCTCCAGTGATGTTCGCTGCAATACGCGGCGTTTGTGATGTCGCGCCTTGGGCCACGGATCGCTGAAATACAAATGAACAATCGCGACGCTGCGATCGGGAACCCAATGCGTGACAAACTCCACCGCGTTGGCGTACAGCATGCGGACATTTTTCAACCCATGCCGGCTCACGCGATCGGTGGAGTGGCGAAAAAATTCACCCGCATTTTCCACGCCAAGAAAATCCCGTTCGGGACACCGCGTTGCTTCTTGAACTAAAAATGTTCCCTTGCCCGAACCAATTTCAATTTCATAGGGCCGTGATGAATCGCGCCCGCTAAAAAAGAAATCAGCGCCGATCTTGCCGCTCTCAGGAGTTGGCAAATCCCGCTGATTCCAGCCCCATGGCCTCAAATCTGGAAGCGTTCGTTCGCTCAATCGGTTTATCGGCTGGAAGATTTCTTCGCGGACTTCTTCGTGGACTTCTTCGTGGACTTCTTCGTGGACTTCTTCATTGACTTTGCAGGCGCGCTCTTCTTGGTCGCAGCTTTCTTACCTGAAACTTTCTTCGCAGTTGGTTTCTTGGCGGCAACGTTCTTGACCGCCGTCTTCTTGGCTGTTGGTTTCTTGCTTGCAGCTTTCTTGGCCGCCGCCTTCGTCGCGGTTGGTTGCTTGCTGGAAACTTTCACACCAGAAACTTTCACGCCAGAAACTTTCTTGCTCGAAGCCTTCTGAACCATGGCCTTCTTCGGCGCCGCATCCACAACGGCGATCATTTCAAGCGGAGATTTTTGCTCCGCAGCCTTCACGCTCGAAACCGTTTCATGCGCGGTCTTTGCAGGGGCATTGCGCCTCCATTCAACTCGCGGAGCATCGGCCCACATTCCTTCAAGGTCATACCACGCGCGCTGACCTGGCTCGAACAAATGAACCACAACATCCACAAAGTCAGCGGCGATCCATGTTCCATTGGTGTCGCGGTCGCGCTTCCAGCGCGGCGATCCGTGCTGCGCTCCAAAAGCCTTCAATTGATCGGAAACCGACTTCATTTGTCGATCGCTTGTTCCACTGACAATCACTAAATACTCGCACAGTTGATTGCGCCCACGCACATCGATCAACACCACTTGCTCGCACTTCAACTCAGAGGACAAACGAGCCAACTCAATCGCGAAAGCACGAATGGCTTTCGGATCACCTTGACTTTGCGAACGTGAAAGACTCACGGGCTCGACAATATTCTTCGCGGCCTGCGTCAGGCTTGCGGAAGAAACTTCTGTTGTCACTCGCTGCGACCTCGTGACATGCCACGACCACCAGCGGTCTTGGATGACTTGCCCTTGGCTCCGGCCTTCACGCCCGCGCTGCCTTCACGGCC
>CAIKXA010000073.1 GCA_903831295.1 uncultured bacterium
GCCAGTGGTTCGACCAGCGTTTGCCAACACATGGCGGAATTGCTTTTCAAGCACGCCGTAGTGGTAGCGCAACTTTTGCTTCTCATCTTTACGAATGCCGTAAGGCTTCGGGCGCTTGCCACGGAAACCGTGCATGCCGTTGGAGGTGAGCTGCCGCTTTGCGGTGTGCTTCGGGATATCCGCAATCGGAACGCCGACTCGACGAGAAAGTTTAACTTTAGGACCGGTGTAGCGAGCCATCTGTGCCTCTAAAAGAGCCTTGAAACTGCTGTGCGATTCGTCGCACTGCAGCGAGTCGACTAGTAGACTCTAAATCGCCTCGTTGGTCAAGTTCGCGGTCAAATTTCCCGTTGGGTCTTGCGCCCGTGTGCATAACTAGGGCGCGCCTGATTGAGTCTAATACGCCCGTTTTTCAGAGTTTTTACGCCAATTCAGGTACGCCGTATTCAGCACCCGAAGCCCACCAGGAGTGGGATATTCGCCGTTGAAGTACCAAATTCCACGGTGGTTTGGCATGGCTTGGGTCAGCCCTTCGATTCGTTGATAGACCACATCGAGTTGGCCTTTCCAAGCCAAGCCAGCGGGGCGGATCAGTTGCGAAATGCGTGCGCAAAGTTGCTCGTGGGTGACTGAGTCATAAATACGCCGCACATGGTTTTTCATTTGCGCTGCGGGAAGATGCGCTTGCTCTTGGCAGAGCGTTTCAATCTCGGCGAAAAGTTGTTCGTCGCCGCGATCACGGATCACACCAACCGCCGCTTCAAAGGCGATGAACTTTCCAAGTTGGCTCATATCAATTCCATAACAATCTGGATAGCAAATAGGCGGCGCTGAACTGGCGATCACAATGCGCGCGGGCTTAAGGCGCGCCAGCATTGTGATGATGGAGTCGCGCAACGTTGTTCCGCGAACAATGGAGTCGTCCACCATGACAAGCGTGTCGCCCGGACCAACCACGCCGCGTGTGACGTCGTAAATGTGCGTGACCAAATCGCGTCGCGCCGCGTCGTGCGTAATAAAAGTGCGCAGGCGTTGATCCTTATGCGCAACTTTTTCCACGCGCGGCAGCATGCCAATCGAGTTTTCTAGATCGAGTTCCGTAAGCGTGCCCGCGCGTAATTTGCCTGTTAAAGCAGCTATTTCACGCTTGTGGATGTGTTGCTCAACCTCTTTGACCAGGCCCAAGAACGCAGGCTCGCTGGTGTTTGGAATGAAGCCAAAAACAATTTTGGAGAAGTCCGCGCCAGTTTGTTGCAGGACGGGTTCGGTCAAATTGCGGCCAAGTTGCTTGCGCTCGTTGTAAATATCAGGGTCGTTGCCGCGGCTGAAATAAATCCGCTCAAAGGAACATTCTAAACGTTCGGCGGGTTGGCAAAATTGTTCGTGGATCACCACGCCATCTCGGCGCACAATCAGAGCGTGTCCTGGTTCAAGCGCCTTCACGGATTCAGGCTCGACATTAAAGACGGTGGTGAGCGCGGCGCGTTCGCTTGCGGCCGCCACCACATCGTCGGTTTCCAAAATAAAGACGGGGCGAATTCCATTGGGATCGCGGCAGACAAAGCAGTCGCCATGACCGAGCAAACCAACGAACACATATCCGCCGTCAAAGTCGGCGGTGGCTTTTGTAAGAACGCGTGTGAGATTCAGTTCCTGCGCCACGGCATGCGCAAGTTCAACGCCGTCCAAGTTTTTCAAACTGCC
>CAIKXA010000074.1 GCA_903831295.1 uncultured bacterium
CATCACTCGCTCAGTTTCTTGTTCAGCCGCAAGGAATTTGATGAGCAAGTCGCCATTCAAGAAGCCATGATTGAGCGGCTCTTTGGTCAGAAGCCAAAAGTTTTTCGCAACACGGAATTAATTTATTCAAACGAAGTTGGCGGGCATATCGCGTGGATGGGCCGGCACAAGGCCGTGGTGTGCGAAGGCGTTGATCGCCTGCTGGGTTTCCGTAATCCAAATTATTTGTACGCGGTTCCTGGAAATGGTTTTCCCGCTGGTCGTCCGCCCATGCCGCTGCTGTTAAAAAATTATCGATTAAGCGACGACATCGCGTTTCGTTTCAGCAATCGTGATTGGAAAGATTGGCCGCTCTCCGCCGAGAAGTTTGCGGGTTGGGTGAATCAAATCAATGGTGATGGAAATTTGTGCAACTTGTTCATGGACTATGAAACATTTGGCGAGCATCAATGGGCCGAGACTGGGATCTTTGATTTCCTAGACGCCATGCCTAAATATATTTTTGATGTGAACCCCGGGCAAAATGAATTCTTGACCGTGTCTCAGGCCGTAGAGAAGTATCGACCTGTTGGTGAATACGATGTTCCCAAGCCAATTTCGTGGGCGGACATGGAGCGCGATTTGTCGGCGTGGTTGGGCAATCCGTTGCAGGACAATGCGGTGGAGGAGTTGTATCGGATTGAGCCCGCGGTGCGTGAAAAGCATTTGAAGGGCGACCCGTACATCCTGGAGGATTGGCGCAAGCTGACCACCAGCGATCATTTGTATTACATGTGCACCAAGTATTGGTCTGACGGCGACGTGCACAAATATTTCTCGCCGTATGACAGTCCGTACGACGCGTACATTAATTTTATGAATGTGCTGGACAACTTGCGCACGCGCGCGGGCGCGTGATCATCTTGCGCGCTCACGCCTTGTAATAGTCGCGGTACCACCGCACAAAATTCGCCACGCCAGTGTCAATCGTGGTGGCAGGTTGATAATTCATATCGCGCGCCAGGTCGGAGGTGTCGGCGAATGTGTCGGGCACATCGCCAAGTTGCAGCGGCAACATTTCCGTCTTGGCTCTTTTGCCCAGGCATTGCTCCAACACTTCTATGTAGCGCAACAATTGCACGGGTCGAGAGCAACCAATGTTGTACAAGCGCCACGGCGCGCTACTGCTTGCCACATCGGGCTTTGACGCGTTGAAGTTTGGATCCGCTGTCGCAATGCGATCGGACGCCGCGATTACGCCGCGCGCAATATCTTCAACATATGTGAAGTCGCGCGTGTGTTTGCCGTGGTTGAATAGTCGAATGGGTTCGCCCGCAAGGATTGCCTTGGTGAAAAGAAACAGCGCCATGTCGGGACGGCCCCACGGACCATATACCGTGAAGAAACGCAAGCCAGTTGTGGGCATGCGGAAAATATGGCTGTATGAATGCGCCATGAGTTCATTGGCGCGCTTGGTGGCGGCGTAAAAAGTCATGGGGTGATCGGCGGTATGGTGCGGCGAAAATGGTTGCGTGGTGTTCAAGCCGTACACGGAACTTGTGCTGGCGTAGACCAAGTGCGGCACCTCGCTGTGGCGGCAGCCTTCAAGAATGTTTGTCGTGCCAACCAAATTGCTTTGCGTGTACGCCATTGGATTTTCAATGGAGTAGCGCACGCCAGCCTGCGCCGCCAAATGAATCACGCGGTCGAATTTGTTTTTGGAGAACATGGATTTCATTCCATCGACGTCGCATAAATCCAATTGAGTGAATGTGAAATCGCCGCGCGCTTGAAGCCGCGCCAATCGCGCTTGCTTGAGCGTGGGGTCGTAATAATCATTCATGTTGTCCAGGCCGACAACGCGGTCGCCGCGGTCAAGCAATTGATGCGCCGTGAATGATCCAATAAATCCCGCGGCGCCTGTGACAAGAATATTCATGCGCGCATTCTATTGAATCATGAATGACGCAACGATTGGCGTGTGCATGTAATTCCATACAAAGGGCACGCGCAACTACAAGGCAATGACTGCAATACATGCAATTGATCGCAATGCATGCGGCTGGCGGCCATGCGCGCTTAGGCTCGCGCGGGAGTGTCCAGGTTCAGCGCGTGAAGCAGAGCCGCGTCGATTGGCTTGGCGTTGTATTTTTCTTGCGCAATGCGGCGGCTTGCCGCGCCCATGGTGGTGTTGCGCTTGGGATCATTGGCCAGTTGCAACATGGCGGACGCGAGTTCGGTTGCGGAGTGCGTCGCAACAAGGAGTCCGTTCACGCCGGGTTCAATTGGATCGCGGCAACCAATCGCGTCCGTGGAAATAATCGCGCGGCCAGTGGCCATGGCTTCAAGAACAACTTTGCTTGTGCCTTCGCGATAGGAAGGCAGCACAAATGTGGTGCACGCTTGCAGGTGCGGGCGCACATCCTCCACTTCATCAAGCGCATTGAAGCAGCCATCTTGCGCCCAACGCGCAATGTCGGCGCGTGTGAAACTACTGGGGTTGTCGTCCCATGCGCAGATCAGCGTGCAGCGAATCGCGGGATTGCTTGCGCGGACAATCTTGCACGCTTGCGCAAATTCCGCAACGCCCTTGTCTTTCAGCGGCCGGCTGATCATGAGAAAGTGTGTTTGCGTTGGAACAGGTTGGGCTAGAAAGTAATCAAGATCAACGCCAGAGCCCGCGATCATGTGCACGCGCGCGTTGGGGACATTGGCTAATACTCCAAGCGCTGCAAGTTCATCACGGTCAATTTGATTTTGAAAGAACACGGCGTCACACGCGGCAAGCGAACGGCGATACAGACGCGTGGAGAAAAAGCGAATGAATCGCCGCGTGAGCGAGCGGCCAGTGAATGCAAACCCAAGTCCGGTGACAACGGCGGCGATACTTTTCACGCCCGCGTGACGCGCGGCAACCGGACCAAATGCGATGCACTTTGGGTTGTAGGCAAGTAGCGCGTCCACTCGCTGCGTTTTTAAAATGTCCGTGACCGTTGTTTGAAATTGCAAGTCGCGTAGCGGAGAAATTTTGCCGCCGCTGAGCGGTGTGTCAAAGTGCTCCACGCCAAACTCACGCAAGCGTTGCCGAGCGCGGGGGCTTGCGGGCGAAGTGAGCGCGATCACGCGGTGGCCATTGGCTTGCGCGGCGCGAATAAGGCTGCCGCGAAACGCAAGCACATGTTGCGCATTCTTGCCCAAAAGCGCGAGAGTTTTCTGGGTCATCGCACGCGCCCCAATCTCGCGCGCGCGTGCTTGCATGCGCCATGAAGCGCGTTGTGGAATGTGTTTGCGCTCATGATGTTGGCTTCCAATGTTCAACCCACGCCATCCACATCAACAACGCCCACGCTTTGTGTTGATGTCCACCGCCACCCGCGCAGAGTTGGTTCCATTCGTTGGTCACAACATCCGCGTTTAAAAATTCTTGATCACGCACGCGTCGCTCATCCAGCAAATCACCAGCCCAGTCTTGTAGCGGCCCCCGCAGCCACGACTCCAGTGGAATTCCAAATCCCATTTTGGGTCGATCCATAAGTGGCGCCGGCACAAACGTGTTCAACACTTGCCGCAAAATCCATTTGCCCTGGCCGTTGCGCACTTTCATGTCGGCGGGCAGTGTCCACGCGAATTCAACCAGTCGATGATCAAGAAGTGGAACGCGCGTCTCCAAACTTGCGGCCATGCTGGCGCGATCGACCTTGGTCAAAATGTCGTCCACCAAATATGTTGTCTGATCAAGCCACTGCATGGCGCGCAACGCGTCGGGCATGTTGGCTTGTTTGATTGCGGGAACACGCATGTCTTCATCCCGCGAATGAATCACCAGTTTTGCTGGATCGTTCCAAGCGCTGACCAGAGCGACATACGCATCGGTCCATTCTTTGCAATTTGCAAGCGAAGCAAGTTTGTGCAAGTGATCGCCAAATTGGCTGGTGCGCAATGCGTTCGGCAAAATAGGTTTGGCGAATTTTCCAACAACATCCAGTTGCTTGGTGGAGAACATGCGGATCATTGACGCCGCAGTTGCTCGTAGCGGAGCGGGAATTTTTCGCAGCGCCGGCCAAACATGATCCATCATTCGATGCCGGTTGTAGCCGGCGAAAAGTTCATCGCCGCCGTCGCCCGAAAGTGCCACGGTGACATGCTGGCGCGCCGCGCGACTAATGAGATACGTTGGAAGTTGGCTGGAATCCGCGAATGGTTCGTCAAACATTTGCGCAAGCAGGGGAATGGCGTCGCGCAGTTCATGCGCAGAAACGTGAATATTGGTGTGTTCGGTTTTTAAATGCTTGGCGATTATGGTGGCATGCATGCTCTCATCTGATTGAGTGTCTTGAAAGCCAACAGTGAACGTGCGAATGGGCCGCGGGGAAATTGATTGCATGACGGCGGTCACAAGTGTGGAATCAATTCCGCCTGAAAGAAACGCGCCGACTGGAACATCCGCCACCATGTGGGCTTCAACCGCCGATCGAACGCGCGTAAGTAGCGCATCTTCGGCTTGCGCATCTGTGCCTATAAATGGGTCAGCCACGCCGCGCTCGGCAATTGCGCGCGCGTTCCAATACATGGTGGTTTGTGTTTCGCCCGTATCCACATTGATGGACATGATGTGAGCGGGCGCGAGTTTAGAAATGCCTTTCCAAATTGTGCGCGGCGCTGGCACATATAGAAATTGAAAGTAATCGGCCAGCGCGGCGCGGTCCACGGCGCGCTCAAAGTTTGGCACGCACACGATGGCTTTCAGTTCGCTGGCAAATGCGAACACCCGCGCATCGCCTTGGCCAATCCATCCAAAATACAGCGGCTTTATGCCAATTCGGTCGCGTACTAAATGCAGCGTGCGTTCCAATGCATCATGCACGGCAAATGCGAACATGCCAACCGCGCGCCGCGCCGCGCCTTGCACGCCCCACGTTTCCACGGCAGCCAAAAGAACTTCCGTGTCGGAGTGTGATCGAAACGTCACGCCCAACGTGCCCAGTTCATCGCGCAACTCTTGAAAGTTATAAATCTCTCCGTTGAATACCAACTTGAAGCGGCCACTTTGCGAATGCATGGGTTGAGCGGCGGCATCCGTGCAGTCAATAATTTTTAGGCGCGTGTGGGCCAGTCCCACATAAGTTGGCTCATGAAACCAAATCCCAGACGCATCTGGTCCGCGGTGCGCGAGCGTGTTGGCCATGTCGCGCAGAACTCCTTGGGAGTTCGGAATCGAATGTGAAAAATCTATAAAGCCCGCTATGCCACACATGAATTATCTTTCCGCCACGGATTGGTGTTTGTTCGACCGCGCGCGTGCGATTGAACGCAATATTTGGCGTGACTTCGGGCGCCAATAACTTGCGTGTTATGCATCATGTATTGATGGTATATGCACCACGCATTCATTTCATTTGGTTGCCAGCCTTGAATCACGGTGGGCATTCCCTATGATGCATCTGTGCGCAATGTACTGGTGCAAATGACTGGGCTTTCTAAAGTCTTTGTGGCGGCTGCGACCGACGCGGGGCTTTGTGCGGGGCTATTGTTCTGCTCATATTTATTGCGCTACGGTGACATTGAACAAGCATGGGCGGGCAGCAAGACTCTTTTGATTTGGGCGGCAATATTTGGTCCAGCTTGTTTCTACGTCGCTGGTTTGTATCGTGAAATCACACGATACATCGGTCCTATTTTCGCGGTTCGAGTGTGCAAAGGAGTGGCATTGCTCACCGTGGCGATTCTGGGCGCGACATTTCTTCAAAATGAATTTATAAAAACCCCGCGCACTATTCCTTTTATTTACTTCGCCATCACCACGCTGGCGATCGGCGCCACAAGGCTTGGCGCGCGTTGGTTGCTGCTGGGACAAACCGGATATTTAAAAAAGTATCCCGTGGCCATCTTTGGCGCCGGCGCGGCTGGCATTGGCTTGCACTCGGCGCTTATTCATGGTCGTGAGCAGACCGTGGTTGCTTTTATTGATGATGATGAAAAATTACATGGAAGAAAAATTCGCAACGTGCCTGTGTATTCCAGCCAAGATCTTGAGCAAGTTTTTGCAAAGCACGACATCAAGGCGTTGCTGCTAGCGCTTCCGTCCGCAAGCCGCGCGCGTCGATTGAAGTTGGTGCAACAAGCCACCGCGCATGGTGTGCGTGTTCTCACAGTTCCAACTCTGGCGGAACTCGATGATGGCACGGCGTCCGTTGGGCAATTGCGCCCAGTGAAAGTGGACGATTTGCTTGGGCGCACGCCGGTTGCCGCCAATGAAGAATTGATGCATCGACACATTGCAGGTAAAAGTGTTTTGGTCACGGGCGCAGGTGGATCGATCGGCTCAGAACTTTGCCGAAAAATTGTGGATGCGGGCCCAACGCGCTTAGTTCTTTTGGATCAATGCGAACACAATTTATATGCGATTGAAAAGGAAATCCGCCACGTGATTGCCAAGCGCGGAACTGAAATGTTGCTGGAGACCTCGCTTGGATCGGTGAACGACCGCGTGTTACTTGAGCGTTTATTGGTGGCACAGCGAATTGAAACGGTCTATCACGCCGCTGCATATAAGCATGTACCCATGGTGGAGAAACATGAGACCGCCGGCGTGGAGACCAATGTATTTGGCACGCTCATCGCGGCTCAAGCTGCTCTCAACGCTGGAGTGAAGGCATTTATATTTGTGTCAACCGACAAGGCGGTTCGGCCCACAAGCGTCATGGGAGCCAGCAAGCGTTTGGCGGAAATGATTTTGCAATCCATGAATCAAGCTTCAAATGAGCGCACTGTTTTTTCCATGGTGCGCTTTGGAAATGTGCTTGGATCTTCGGGCTCGGTCATTCCGCTGTTTCAAGAACAACTTGAGCGCGGCGGTCCCGTCACGGTTACGCACGCGGAAATGGTGCGATACTTCATGACTATTCCAGAGGCGGCGCAATTGGTGATTCAAGCGGGCGCCATGGCCAAGGGTGGCGAAGTTTTTGTGCTTGACATGGGCGAGCCAGTGAAAATTATTGATCTTGCCAAGAACATGATTCGTCTTTCGGGGCGCACCCTGCGCGATGAGAACAACCCAACGGGCGAAATCGAAATCCAAATCACAGGCATGCGTCCTGGCGAAAAGTTGTACGAGGAATTGCTCATCAGCAGTAACGCCACTTCCACCGAGCATGCATCTATTGGTTTGGCGCACGAGCCATTTGAATCTTGGAATTCGCTCGAGGCGAAACTGGATCGATTGCAAACCGCCGTGGATCAGCGCGATGATGGAGTGGTGCGCAGATTGCTTGGCGACTTAGTGGGCGGATACGAAACGAGCCCTGTGAAATCGCGCTGAAGCCCTTTGCGATGGCGTTGATTTTTCGTTCATGCAGTTTGTCGGCGCAGCCAAGATTCCAACACAAGCAATGACCAACGGCGGGCAAGATTTTCATTTGGCGTGGATGTTGGGCTTGCAAGCACGCCACGAAGGGCAATTCGGTTTGTGAGTTGCCCAACCTGAGATTGCGCGTCAAAGAGCATGGACTCGCTCAATTGCACCAGTGATTGTTCGGTGCGCGGTGAAATGTTCACATGATTGATATGCATGATTCGCGTGATCAACGCCTCGGGCAAATAGCGTCGAAGTGCGTGAACGAGCACGCCACGATTTGTGTCCAATGATTGCTTCGGCGATTTTACTCGGATGAACGGATTTGAATGACCAACCACAAGCCCAGTGACGGGCGCGGACATCAAGGCGGCAACTTGTTGATTGAGAAATGGCGTAGCCACGGAGAGCGAGTTATGCGCGCATATTTGATTGAGCAATGCATGATCGCTCCGAAGCAATTCGACTGGCGATATCGCGGCGTTGTCAAAGTTCCTTCGCTGCGAAGTGTCGGCGATCAATTCTGTTGGGGTGGTCCTCGCAGTTGCGCCCACACTCGTGCCGCAAAGTGCATGTGAAAAATTCATTCGCGTGAACGCGGCGGTTGCGTTTAGGGACAGCGAATCGAGGGATCCAATCGGCTCGTCAAGCGCGCTTGCGACCCGGTTGAGTAACTCTGAAAAATCATCCAGGGGTTCGCCGTCATGCTCACTCGCGCCAATGTGACGGGAAATATTATTGAAAAGCACTGCGTTATCCGAATAAAACGGATCCGTCACCGCGCACATGTGTGTCTCAAGTTGCAATTCTAAACGACACATTGAGGCCAGGATCGTGTCAATCGGCGCATTGGTGCGCATCACATAAGCGCTACTGGAATGAAAGCGCGTCTGCTGCAAAGATTCCAACAGCGCTCGCCGCAGCAACTCACTTTGTTCCGCCAGGGTGAGCCGCGCCAAATTTGTTCGCGCACGGGGTGGCTGCGAAAATTCTGAATCATGTTCATTGTGTGTGTTGTGAAAAATTGACGAATGCAATTCTGGGCACATGGGTGCCAATACGGTCATCACGCCACTGGCGGCGGGATCGCTTTCACGAATCGAAGTCAAACTTGCGCTTGCCATAAGCGCAGCGCAATCAAGCTCCACAAATCCGCCCGCGCATACTTTTCGTGCGCCTTTATAAATAGACCGCGGCGCGACCACGCCGCCAACAAGTAAATATTCTGCGATCGCGTCAGGATCCAGCGTCGCGTCAAACCCAGGAATCACTTTCAGCGCGCGCAGTTCGCTGGCAAACGCAAACCAGCCGCGACCGGTGGCGAAATACAGCGGCTTGGCGCTGAAAAAGTCGCGCGCCAATAGCAATTTTTTCAGTCGATCATTCCAAAGCGCCAATGCAAAAGGAGTTTCAATGGCGCGCAGTGCGGCAATTGGACTCTTGGTTGGATCTTCAAATACACGCGCTAATTCAGTAAGCGCTGGCGAGTGTGGATTGGAATCAGGTGCGTCTGCGCGCGCGGATGCAAGCGAGTCGCCGTCATACACAATTTGTATTTGCGCCCCAGAGTTTGCCAACGTCGCGGTTTGGGAAGTCAACAAATGGCAATCAGACAACGCGACCTGTGTTTGCGCGTTCATCCACCCGGACTCTCTTTCAAAGCCGCGGTGAATCATGGCGTGCTGCATTTGCCCAATTAAGGAGGCAAGTTTTTTTCCTCTCAAGCCCGCTCCAAAATCAATCAGGCCGCATAAGCCACTCATGGCGCGCGCTCAACAGGAATTTCTTTGGCTGGGAAAAATTTCGCCGACAGCAAACCTAAATATTCCTTCAGGCATGTTTCAGTTTGGTCCAGCGCCAACCCGCGCGGCAAAAGCATGCGCCAAGAGAATCTCTCTTCTATGCCGGCCGTCAAATAGTGACAGGGAAGTTCCACAACTTCAAAGCCAAGCGCGCGAAATTGCATCGCCGCGCGCGGCAAATGAAATACGCTCGTTGCGAGCAAAATCTTTTTAGCGCCAAGACGTCGTAGGGTCGCGGCGTGCTGCGTCGCTTCGCCCTCCGTGTTGATGGCTTGCGGGCCAACCACGATCGCGCTTGCGGGTATTCCCAACTCCAGCGCTTGTTGCATTTGAAAGTAGCCCTCGCTTACTTTTGGCTCATCCGATTTTCCGCCGCCACCGAGCACCAACACAGGCGCTTTGCCAAGTTTGTACGCCTCAACCGCCACGCGAAATCGATCCGCCGTGGCGCTTAGCAAATATGCCTGATCAGGTTGATCGCGGTACCAATGAAACGAACTGCCAAGCACCACAATCGCGTCGCAATTTGGCGCATTGGCTGGGCGAAGCGGGGGAACCATGCTCTCCAAATTTGCGGCCAACCATGTCGCAACCAACGGCGTGCATGACAGATACAAAATCACCGCTCCCAAAGTATTCAGCAGCGCGCCAACGCGCCAAGCAAGCGTGTTGTAACGCGCCCGGTTGCGCCACATAAATATCAAGCCCACAACAATCAGCAACAACGAAATTGTCGAAGGCATAAAGAAGGGCAGCCACCATCTTGGTGTGGTCAGAAACATGGCGTTTGAAAGAGTAACCCGCATTCGCACAGAGTGAAATCTGTCCGTATGCTTTGTTGCATGACACCATTCATGGGCGAATTTGTGGGAACCACACTCCTGGTTTTAATCGGAGATTCTGTGGTTGCCAATAATTGCTTGGCGCGCACCAAAGGCAACAACTCGGGTTGGCTGGCCATGTGCACGGGTTGGGGCTTGGCGGTATTTGTAGCGGTGTATTGCGTGGCTGCTTCAAGTGGCGCACATTTAAATCCCGCGGTCACAATTGGTTTATGGTGCGCCGGCGTTTTTGATGGCGACAAAGTTTCGTCGTACATCACCGCGCAAATGCTGGGCGGATTTGTGGGCGCGGTGCTGATGTGGATTTCGTATTTGCCGCATTGGGCAAAGACGCCAGACGGACCAACAAAGCTAGGAGTGTTCTGCAACGGGCCAGCTATTCGCGCGCCGCTGTCAAACTTTGTAACGGAAGTCATTTCCACCGGCATTTTAATTTTTGGAATTCTGTCGCTCAAGGATGCGCAGATGAATATGAACGATGGCAGCGTTGTGAAACTCAGCCTGGGCGCTATCGGCGTGTTGCCTGTGGCTTTGTTGGTGTTCGCGATTGGCTTGTGTTTGGGCGGTTCAACTGGCTACGCCATCAATCCCGCGCGCGACTTCGCGCCGCGCATTGCGCACGCGTTGCTGCCAATACCAAACAAGGGTTCGAGCGATTGGGGTTATTCGTGGATCCCAATCTTTGGTCCGCTTGCTGGCGGACTTTTAGCGGCGTGGATTTTCAAAGCGCTGAATGCGGCAAGTATTGCGCCCGTAAGTTGACGCGCGCAATTTGATATTTGCGCGCGCCAAGCGTTCATTGCGTTTATTCCAAAAGCGTTGCCAAAACTAAAAATCGCGCTGTGAACGGATTCATAGAAAGTTTGTCCATGCGTAATCCAGCGCGGCTGACATGGCGCGTGATTTCGCTTCGTGAAAAACCTTTGGCCACGCTCAACCGGGCGTCATGGCGAACAAACTCGTTGGAGAACACAGTGAGCGCATGCACAATCGCCGCGCTTACGGGCGTGCGCCATAAATCATTCCACACCACAAGATCGCGGCTGGCTCGACCCATTGTTGCAAGCGCGGCGGGCACACTCTCGTCAGCAAAATGGTGCAACATCATTGCGGCGTGCACCACGTCCCACTTGCGATTGCGCCAATGTTGCGCCACATCATCCAGGCCGCACTGCTCAAGCTGAATAAAATTTGCGTTGGGACCAAACGCACTCAGGCATTCTTTCGCCGCCGCAATTGAACCCGCATGCGGATCAATCGCCGTCACGCGAATCGGAATCGAATGTCGTAGCGCCCACGCCACAATTGCAATTGGTAAATCCGCGCAGCCCGTTCCCACATCCAGAATTTCAAGAGGTTCCGTGCTGTGCCCGCGCGCTTGAAGTGCCACACGAATCGCGCGTTTGAACGCCCAAAAACCGCCGGCGAGGCGATTGACTCGCCGAATGAATTGAAAACTCGCGTCCATGTCAGCTTGTGACGCGTTGGGCTCATCCATGCCTTCAAGTTCGGTGGGGCGGGTCATCACAATCGGTCTCGACTCTATCATCACTCAAATGACATCAACTTGCACGGTCAGCTTCCAATACGTTCGCCTTCTTGCCGCGCCTTTCGCAATCGCGATATGCCTGGGCATGTTCGCCGCAGCGCCACAAGCCACTTCAACTTCACCAACAACATCGCAACCAATTTCGCCCGCCGCGCCTTCCGCCGCAAAATCATCCACGCAGAAAACTCCCTGGTGCGTTGAGCTTGGTCTGCGCGTGGCCGGTGTGGAGGCGAAAATCCCAACGCTTGATCGCGTGGTGCTGGTGAAAGATGAGGCTTCATTCTTGGATGAGATTTCGCATTGGCGCCTTGATGCGCGCTGGCCCGTATTGATCGAGGACGAAATCTTCGCGCCGCAATTCATCCGCGCCTTCAAGCCCGCGCAGGTTTTGCGCCGCATTGAGAAGGCGCCCAATGTTGATGATCCCACCGCGTTGAAGGCCGCGATTGCAAACGCAATTTCAAGCGCATGGAACGCCGCCGCTGCAAACACGCCGCCCCTAAGCGCGATCACCGCGCAGGCTTACACGCCGCCAGGAATTGTCATTATGGATCCCGCTGATCCAGCGTGGGTTGCGGGCGTGGCGTTGGCGGCTGGCCGCGGTCTAATTCCATTTTTTATTGAAGGCAACTTTGGCGGCGCAAACGATCAACTTTCCACCGATCAATTCAGCGCGCTTTCCAAACAGGTTGATCAAGCTTTCGCCTCCACCGGACTTCCGTACGACAAGCTTGGCGACAAGCTTGAGGGTTTGGCGTTGTGCAGAACCACCGCGCAAAAAACCACAATTGATGTGCCCGCCAATTTGCGTCCAAGCGGTCGCGGAATGCCCGAGATTAAATCAACCGATCCCGTGGCCACCACCGATGCGCTGTGTAGAAACGCTGACGGTTCGCGCTACGCATTTTGCGGATCCATATTTGGTTCATCACGATATTGCGCCTACGCGGCCATGAGCAGTTTATTTTTATCGCGCAACTCCATCGGCGCATTCAACTGTTATCAAGCGGCAAATCTTTCCGCTTACGACTTCTCAGAGTTGGCGGTGAAATTGCCCGAGGCGGGATTTACAACAAAGGTGTGGTCTGGTCCAAAGGGGCACATGGCTGATTGGCGAAAAATCCTCGCGCAAGGTTTTGACGGCGACGTGTTGTTTGTGAATTCGTCAGGCAACGCGGATTTTTTTGACGTTGGAAATCCTGGATCAGTTCCTGTTCAAGAGAAGGGAGCGCCCGGCGATGTTCCAATTCTGAGCCGGCCGCTGGCGTTGCACATGATTCATTCATGGTCGCTCGCTGCGCCATCCGCCCACGAAAGCATTGGCGGTCGTTGGCTTGAAGCCGGCGCATACGCCTATGTAGGTAGTGTTTTTGAGCCATTTCTTCCAGCTTTTTCGCCGCCCGTGGAAATTCTTTCCCGCTGCGCCAACTTTGTTCCATTTCTGATCGCGTCGCGGGTGTGGGATGGACCGTTCGCTTTGCCGTGGCGCGTGGCCACGCTTGGTGATCCATTCATGTTGATCCAAGCGCCTAGTTCCCTGGTGTTGCCCGCGCGCAAGGCGCCTTCTCCGCCAGTGCCTGGTCAAGAAGATGTGTTGGTGAATTGCAAAAAACTTTTGGCGCAAAGCAAGGAAGATAAAGATGGTGGCGCCAGCATCGCGGCCATGCGTGAATTAATTCAGCGTGGCGATGACAAGATCGCCGCGCAATATTGGTTGTCATGCGCCGCAAAATCTTTCGCGCCGCGGGTGTCGGCTTTGGCATTGGAGCCGTTGTTTCGTCAACGCAACGCTGATCAATTTTTGGTGGCGTATAAAATGGTGCCAGAACCAACCTCGCGCGCCAAGGACATGTTGTGGCAACTTTGGGGCGAGCAACTGAATCAGATCACAGACCCCGATACCATTCTGCTATTTCAAAATGCGGTGCGGCCAACATGGCCAGTGAATGATTGGCGCAGGCTTTTGCCGGTTCTTTCCAAAGCCACCAGTCCAGACCGCGCGCGCGGCGCAATTTTGAAAGCGATTGAAAAAGAAAAAGATCAAAACCAAGTGAAGTTGTTGCAGGAACTTGCAAGCCAGCCCTAGAGCAGAACAACTTATTTTACTGGCGTCGTTGCGGGAATCTTTGAATCTGGTTGCTTCACAGGCGGCGCGGGCGCAACATGCTCCGTTCCCTCAGCGCTGGCCTTCAGTTGCGTGACAAAGCGTTCGCGCAGCACTGCGGGATCAATTTCAAATCCTTTCAGCGCGGCGTTGTCCGTCTTTGTGTCCAGCGCATCAAGCGCCGCCGCCAACACCGTCACGGTTCCGGCGAATGTTGGATGCAATCGATCTTTCTGCAACAACGGCCCAAGTGTTTTCGCGTCCCAATCGCGGCCCGCGGCGTGAATAGGTTTCTTTTGCAATAGATCCTGTGTCAATTGAGAAAGCGGCACAATGCACACATTTTTTTTCGTTAGCGCCCACTGCGCCACGCGCGCGTTCAGCGCCGCTAGACATTCAACCGATGGAACCATGGGCGCGGAAATCATGCCGCCACCAATCGCGCTGTGCATGTCTGGAAAATCTCCCAGCACAATTGGAATGTTCGCCGCGCACATTGGTTCAAGACACGCAAGCGCGTTGTCCAGCAACTCCATGCGCTCCGTGTCGCTAGACAATTTTTCGCCTTTGATATTGCTGACTCCGTAGCCATTCCAAAACAGCCAATCAACAGCCAATACGCACGTTGGCATTTCTTGCTCGTTGGCACCGCATGCTCGCGTGGCGCTGCTTTTGGCGGTGCGCGCAGGATTCATGAAATACATACTGCTTGTGTAACTCGCCACGACAACCGAAGGGTCCTTGCACGCGGCTTTCACCAACTCCGCCAAGTTCACGCCCTCTGAAATTTTCTTGCCGTCAGGAAGCGTGGTTGACACACGCACTCCAAAGCCATCGCTCATGCTTGCGCCAATCACGGCGATGCGCGAAAGTGTTTTGGTTTCTTCACGCGCGAAGGCGGGTAGCGCAATGCACAACGCAAGCGCCAGGCTGGAAAGAATTGTGGTTCGCAAATATTTCATTTCAGTTCTTCACAGCATAGGTGTGCTGTCTGCTCAAAAACAATTGGCCCGCTTATTTTTAGATAAATTCAAGCGTGGGTTGCGTTGAATTAAAACCTTAAAGCGGCCGTGGCGCCAGCGAGTTACCGCATTGGAAGTTCAATTCCCCAGTTCACTTGGGCCCCAATGTCGTGGGCGTTTGTTCGTTTGCCAACGCTTGGCGGAACTGTTCCAGTCGCGCGTGAAAGTCGTCCGATTCTCCGAAATCAATGAAGCGATCGTAACGCTGATGTGTTCCCAGAATTTTGTGCGCATGCTTGATCGGGCAGAAATACTGCTCGGTTCGCGCCGAGATCTCAGTCACATAGGCCAGCAGTCCAGTTGCGTACGCGCAATATTCGCAATGGAAACGCTCCATGAAATTTAGAAATCCAAGTTTGTGTCTATCAAACACTATGTAATCACGGCGGCGAACTTTCGCAATTTGGTAAATCGGAAAGCACGCGGCTTGATACACCGTCACCACCAAATCAAGCAACACCAATGGAATGGCCAGCGCATAAATGAAAGGCCCGGTTAA
>CAIKXA010000075.1 GCA_903831295.1 uncultured bacterium
GGTTGGAGCCAGAACAATTTGGGCGGCATTTATTTTTACAACGACACCACGCGCGCCAAAACACCTTGGGGCGATACGCGTATGGATTATTCGCGCGCCGAAGTGCGCCAATACATTCGCGACAATGCCATGATGTGGCTGGATGAATTCCGCATGGATGGCCTGCGCTGGGACGGCACCAAATACATGCGCCGCACCGACCAAAATGGCGTGGATATTCCAGAAGCTTGGAGTTTGTTGCAATGGTGCAATGATCAAATTGACGCGCAATTTCCAGGTAAAATCTCCATTGCCGAGGATTTTGACGACAACGATTGGGTCACCAAATCCACCGGCGCGGGTGGCGCCGGATTTGACAGTCAATGGGATTGGTTTGTGCACAATATTCGTAGCGCCATTGAAACCAGCAGCGACTCCTCACGCAGCATGGCCAGCGTGAAAGAAGTCATTCTTCAAAATTACAACGGCTCGCACACGCAGCGCGTGATTTACACCGAAAGCCATGATGAAGTGGCCAACGGCAAAAGCCGCGTGCCCGCCACCATCAGTCCCGCCGCTCCGGGCAATTGGTACGCGCGCAAGCGAAGCACGCTTGGCGCCGCCGTGGCTATGTTCAGCCCCGGTATTCCAATGATGTTCATGGGCCAAGAATTTCTAGAGGACGGATTCTTTGACGCCAACGATCCACTTGATTGGACCAAGGCCACAACCTACTCCGGCATTTTGAACTTGTACCGCGACATGATTTCGCTTCGACGAAACCTCAACGGCGAAACCAAGGGACTGACCGGCGCCAACACGAATGTATTTCATCTCAACGACTGGAATAAAGTGATTGGTTGGCATCGCTGGGAAAATGGCGGAGGCGGCGATGATGTTGTGATCGTCGCCAACTTTGGCGCATGGCCGCTGCAAAATTATCGTGTGGGCATGCCCCGTGGAGGAATGTGGCGCTGCCGAATGAACAGCGATTGGAACGGTTACTCAAGCGATTATCTCAACACACTATGCCTAGACGTGGACGCCAATGGAAGTGCGTATGACGGCTTGGGGCAAAGCGCCACGATTAACATTGGCGCCTACTCGTTTGTGGTGTTTAGCCAGGACGGCGCCTCCATTGGCAATCCCGCTGACCTTGACTCAAATTGCATCGTGGACTCCGCCGATCTTGGCATGTGCCTTGGAAACTTTGGAAACAGCGGCACTGGCGATGTGAACGCCGACGGCAGGGTTGATTCTTCGGATATTGGTTCTTTGCTAAGCGAAATGGGATGGACCTGCTCCTTAGTTGCACCCGAAGAAACCTGCTTTAAAAACCAAGATACAAACATGCAGGCACAAACCCCACAAACACTTAAAGATCAAAATTTAGGTGCCCCAGACTTCGGGATTGTTGAATTTGAACTGAATCAATAGGGTTATTAACTGCAATAAATCGCAGTTTTTATTTCAACTTCAAACTTTCAAGCGCGGGCAAATATGACTTCTCCAAATATTCCGCCACCATGCGGTGCGTGTTGAAACGACCTGGCACTGTCGCCGCGCTGCGAATGCTGCGCTTCATCCAGCGCTGTGGAATATTGTCCGCGTCGCGGTCAAAGAAATCTGGAACAACTTCTTTTTCCAAGAGTTCGTACAAACTTTCCGAATCCAAATGATCTTGTGCCTCGCGGTCTGTGCCCTCTCTTCCATCGCCAATCGCCCAACCATTGGTGCCGTCGTAACTCTCCGGCCACCAACCATCCAGAATGCTTAAATTAATTCCGCCATGCATTGGCGGCTTCATGCCACTTGTTCCACTTGCCTCATATGGGCGCATTGGATTGTTCAGCCACACATCGCAACCGCTCACCAACATGCGGCCGACATGCATGTCGTACTCCTCCAGCAGAACAACGCGGCCCTCAAAGCCAGACTCGCGCGCCCAGTGGTGCACTTCGGCGGCGTAAGCCTGCCCGTCCTTGTCGCGCGGATGCGCTTTGCCCGCGAACACAATTTGCACGGGGCGCTTGCTGTCACCAAGAATTGCGCGCAGGCGATCGGCTTGGCGGAAAATAAGCGGAGCGCGTTTATATGTGGCAAAACGCCGCGCGAAGCCGATCGTGAGGGCATCTGGATTGAAGGCATGAAACGCACGCAACGCTGGATCCGGCGCGTCGCCGCGGCGCATGGCTTGCAAGACAAGGCGCTCGCGAACAAAGTGAACCATGCGATTTCGCAAGGTATTTCGCAGGCTCCACAGGGCCGCGGGATTCACGGATTCCACTTTGGCCCATGGATCCTCGCCCGTTTCAACGCGATCAAGATCCAAGCCAATGTTCTGCTTCCAAAATGCCTCGGCTTCGGGCGCCAGCCAAGTGCGCGCGTGCACGCCGTTGGTGACATGGCCAATTGGAACCAGCGCGGCGTCGTTGACGCCAAAAACATTTTGCCACATTTCGCGGCTCACTCGTCCATGCAACGCGGCAACACCATTGACATGTTGCGCGGTGCGCAAAGCCAGCACGGTCATGCAAAATGTCGCCTTGGGATCGTTGGGTTGTTCCAAACCCATTTCTAAAAATGCGCGGCGCGCCAGGCCCGCGCGCTTCCAACAGCTTGACAATAAGTCGGCCACTTCATCGGCGTTGTAGCGATCGTGACCTGCGGGCACTGGAGTGTGCGTGGTGAACACCGTGCTGGCGCGGACATGTTCAATAGCCTTGTCGATGGGCTTCCCATCCTCAACCAAGTTGGCCAAACGCGCCACTGAGGCAAACGCCGCATGACCTTCATTCAAGTGATAGACAGTTGGCTCAAGTCGCAGCGCTTGCAGCGCCATCACTCCACCAACGCCAAGCAACACTTGTTGCCGCAGGCGAAGTTCCGGCTCGCCCTTGTACAAACCCTCTGTCAATCGACGGTCTCGTTTTTTATTGGCTTTCAAGTCGGTGTCAAGCAAAACAATCTTCACGCGCCCCACTTGCATGGACCAAATCTTTGCGCGGACTTTTCGTGCGCCAATCGGCACGCGAACGATGGTTTTCTCATCGGTTAAAGGCATGGTGGACGTGGCCCAATGTGGCTCAATCACTCGAGTGGAACCGTCGGCGCGAAATTGTTGCAAGTAATAACCACGCTGATACAGAAGCCCAACGCCGGTGATAGGCACGCCCAAATCACTGGCGCTTTTTATATGGTCACCAGCCAGCACGCCAAGTCCGCCCGAATACTGCTGCAAACTTTCGTGAATGGCGAACTCGCTGCAGAAGTACGCCACATGCAGCGCGGAACTTCCCGCGGGCGCGGAACGTTCAAACCAAGGCTCGGTTGCGTGATATGTTTTTTGCGCGTCGCGCGCGGCGCGGATTAAATTTACAAAGTCAGGTTCTTGGCAACGCGTGGCGAACATGGCGTGATCCATGCGCGCCAACACTGTCAGTGGATTGTGGCCGGAGGCTTCCCATGTAAATGGATCAATCGCGGCGAATGGGCGGCGCGCGATTTCATTCCAGGACCACCACAGATCAGCGGCGATGTTGCGCAGGTCGCGCTCCAAGCTTTCTATCGCTTTCGCATCTTTGGGTTTGAACTCCAAATTCTTGGCGACAAATTTTTTCCTAGTGGGCGTGACGGTGGCTTTGGAAAGACTTGCCTTTGACTTGGTGAATGGAATATCGGAGTTGGCCATATCCGTTGACAATCGTCGAAATGTCTTCGCGGCGCAAGCCATATCAGCATGATTTTTTCTTGGCCTGTGCCAAAATGAAATAGCGATGATTGTTCGGGTTTCAAGCGCCGCAATCCACAGCCAAATGGCGCAGAATTTTTGTGCTTAGTCCTTTAAATTCAAGCGCCCGCAATCCACAGCCAAATGGCGCAACTGATTGGCGGTTTGAGCGGTCAAAGCGTTCGGTTCTAGCCGCCAAGACCAATTGCCATGGGCCACGCCAGGCACGTTCATTCTGTCGCGGCGCGCCAAACCTAAGACATCTTGCGCGGCGATGATCGCCGTGTTGGAGGGGCTGGCATACGCCAAACGAATCATGGCTTGCTCGGGACACTTTGGATTGGCGCCAGAAAGTTCAATACAGCGCTTGCGTGCCGCGGCGGATAATCCCTGCCACCATCCACGCGTAGTGTCATTGTCGTGAGTGCCTGGATACACCACGCAATGTTGTGGATGTCGATGCGGCAAGTCGCTGGAGTTTGCTCCATAGAACGCATTGTGTAGAAGCTTCATGCCAGGCAAATTGAAATCATCGCGCAACTTTTCAACCGCTGGCGTGAGCGCGCCAAGATCCTCCGCGATCAATGGAAGTGTTCCTAATTTCTTTTGTATGGCCGTGAGCAATTCGCGACCAGGAGTTGGCCGCCATACACCGTGGCGAGCTGTTTTCGCAGCGCCAGGAATCTCATATACGTGCTTCAAACCAACAAAGTGATCTATGCGAAGCGCATCGAATCTTTCCAAGGCAATCTTCACGCGACTTATCCACCACGCAAAGTTGTCGCGCTTGTGCGTGGCCCATCGATAATGCGGGTGCTCCCATAGTTGTCCATTCTTGGAGAAACAATCTGGCGGAACCCCGGTGACCACGTCGGGTTTGCCTTTGGCGTTCAGCCGAAACAAGTCGGGCCGGTCGCGTACATCTGCGGAATCCAAACTGACAAAAATCGGAAGGTCGCCAATCAAACGCACGCCAAGTTTTTGACAATGCGCGCGCAGATTCCCCCACTGCTTGGCCAATTGAAACTGCAAAAATGCATGTAAAAGCGGGTCATTTCCATCATTTGCAGCAAAGTGGCACCATCCGTTGAGCCACGATGCGTTCAGGCGCAAAAATTTCTGAAAGTCGCCGCCGCGCATGCCGCCATCGGCCACAAAGTTGGCAAAGGCTTGGTGAAAGCGCGGCCACTTGAACGCGCGCGCCTTGGCGTAATTTGTTTTTCCATGAGCAAGATCTGGCGATGCGCGCAACGCGCTTGGAGCGATCAGTTTTTCACGCGCCAAAATTTCCAAGCTAAGAAAGAGTGGCTCAATAGCAAAACTACTGGTGGCGGAATATGGCGAGTCGCCTCTACCAACTGGTCCAATCGGCAACATCTGCCACAACGTGGAGCCAGAGGCCGCGATCCAGTTGGCCACTTCAAACGCGCTTGGCCCAAGATCGCCAATGCCATGCGGACCGGGCACGCTGCTTAAGTGAAGAAGCATTCCCGCGCGGCGCTGATTAAAAAGGCAAGTGTTCACAAGACGATCCTTTGCGCATTGATGACGCGCCGCACATGCGCCTGATGGAAATGGGGGACGCGTTGGACATGACGGTGAATAAGTTGACGCATTATTTTTTAGGAGTAGGTCGAACCCACACGCGCCCCGATGAGCCCGCTATGGAAATGTTTGGAAATGTCGCTTTCTCCGCTGAAGAACCAAAGACAAGTTTCCACCTGCCGCCAGTTTGTTCGTTCAATTGCTCGGGCAACACAATCTCAGCGGCTTGATCATTGGCATTCAACGCCACCAACACTTGCTCGCTCTTGTCGGCGCGCAGGAACACCCACACATCTTTGGCGTCATCAATCAGAACGGTTTGAAACGAACCAGTTCGCAGCGCCGCATGGGAATTGCGCAGGGCTGTTGCGCCCTGGTAAAAGTCCAGTTGGTCCTGCATAACCTGGTTTTCTTCTGCCTTTTCATAAGGCTGTAAGTCTTTCCACAGCATTGGCTTGCGATTATTTGGGTCGCCTGAACCCCACATGCCAACCTCGGTGCCATACCAAATCATGGGCGCACCGACATAGGTCATTTGCAACAGGGCCAAAAGTCGCACGCGGCGATAGTCCTCGGCGCGCGGCTTGGAAGCGTTGTACGTGGTCACTGATTGTTCACGATTGTTGTCGTTGTATGTGCGATCGGGATTCAACGCCATGCTGACAATGCGATCGGTGTCGTGGCTGTCAACAAGATTTTGCATGACATACGTGGCCTCACTTGGATACGCCACACGCAATTTGCCAAGTTGAGCATCCAACTCGCTTGGCTTCATTTTGTTGGTGCGATTGAAGATCCATTGAATAGCTGGCTTGCAGAATTCGTAGTTCATCACTGCGTCAAAAGATTTTCCATCAAGCCACGCGTCGGCGCGCGTCCAAATTTCGCCAGTGATGTAGGCGTTTGGATTGATCCGCTTCACCAAAGTGCGCCACTCATGCCAGAACGCCATGGGCACTTCGTTGGGAACATCAAGCCGCCATCCGTCAATGCCGTCGCTTGGATCGCCGTCTCCGTTGGGATCCATCCAGCGCTTGGTGACTTCAAAAATATGTTTGCGCGCGCTTTCGCTGGCAATGCCGTGCTCGTCATTCTTGCGGAAAGTTGGAAGTTCGCTGTAGCCAAACCAACCCTCGTATTCAAAGGGCTCCCAACTTTTTATATTGAACCAATCCGCGTAAGGACTGGCCTTGCCATTCTTTTGAACATCCATAAATGCTGGATGCCGCGTCCCCACATGATTGAACACGCCGTCAATTACCACATGAAATCCCTGCTTTTTAGCCTCTTTTACAAAGGCGAGAAATTGCTTGTCGGTGTCTGTCCAAGTCCAAGTACTTGAGTCAAGCAGGTCCTCCTTGGCAACAGCTTTTTCATAACCGCCCTTCTTGCCAAAGGCGTCGTCAATGTGGATGTAATTGGTGGCGTTGTATTTATGCGGAGTACTGGCCTGAAACATGGGCAGCAAATACAGGGCGTTCACACCCAACTTTTTTAGATAAGGCAGTGACTGCTGCATGCCGGCAATGTCGCCGCCATACATGCGACCAAAAACAAAATGGTTATAGAAAGTTTCGCCATCTTTTCCCTCCCACGGACTAGTGGAGTACCACTCGCTTTTCCAAGGCCGTGTGTTGTCGGGATCGTTTGATGTGTCACCGTTGCGGAAACGATCAACCATGATCTGGTACCAAATAGCGTTCTTGGCCCAATCTGGGGTTGAGAAGGTTGAAGCATTTTTAGGATCAAGAAAATAGATTTCGTCGTCGCGCAATTGAGTTGGCCCATCTTGGATAAGAAATGTGTAATCCGTTGGCGAAGTAATTTTGGGAAGAACAACTTCCCACCATTCAAACGGGTCGAGTTGTCCGACACGCCGCATGGGCAAAACCCCAAATTCGCTCGTGACCAAGTTTACAGAATCGACATCATTTGCGAGCGTGCGATAGCGAATCACCCATAAATTGTCGGTAAATCGCTCACGGTCTTGCGCGCGCGTAGGATCATGGCCAAGCGCGATTGTGTTTATTTTTCCATCGCCACGCTTGGCTTGTGTGGGGTCAAGCGTGAGAAGTTCCCCGAGACGAAGCACGGAATTATTTCCGCCATTACCGTCTGGAAGCGTGCCTGTATTTTTTTGATCCGTAAGCCATGTCTCATTGTCAACAACAAATTTATAAAGGTGAATTCCTTCGGGCAGTTCAATAGTCGTGGACCAACTTCCATCTTTCGCGCGCCGCATTGGAGCGGCGAGTTTGTTCCAATTATTAAAATCACCCGCAAGCGAAACCTGCTTGGGTATTGCAAGAGATGGATTGAAAGTAAACGTAACGAGCCAGCGATTGTTCGCGCCAATGCGTGTGGTTTGACTGGCTGTCGCGGATGGGTCTGAGCTCGAATTCTTGCCCGCAGTTTGCACAAGAACTTTGGTTGCTGAAATGGATGATGGAAGCTGCCCGGGACTTTGAGTGGCAGATCGTTGAACCAGTGGAATGCGTGGCGGAAATTCCTGCGGTGGCGCATTGGTTGCGGCAACCATAGCAATTGACATCACAAGGCCGACCCCTATTGCGCAACGAATTCGTGGCATTTTGCGAGCACGCTTTCCCGCAACACGTAATAGTGCAATGAGAGCACCAGCATGATTGAAAGGCAAACTTTGACGCATGATGTTGTATGAGAACCATATACTTCTTTCATGCGCCGCGGTAGCGAAATCTGGAAAACTTTCACGTATCTCGCCCGTGGGGTTTTTGCATTCGCCGCCATTGCGCTAGTGCTGTGGAGTTTCGGGCGTGTGGGGTTGCGACAATGGAATCATTGGCGTGAATCCGCTGAAATTAAACAGGAACTAGTCGTGCTGCATTGGTCAGGCGAGGGCGGTCCTGAAGAAGATGAAATTGTTGACAATAGTTTGCGAGCCTTCGAAGCCGCCAACCCCGGCGTGCGCGTGCGCCGCATCAATCCCGGCGATGCGGGAAGTTTTTATACCAAGCTGCAAACCATGCTTGCCTCTGGCGAGCCCCCAGACGTGTTCTATGTTGGCGCGGAACGCGTGGCAAGTTTTTCCGACATGGATCTGCTGGAGCCGCTTGATCGTTTTCTAGAAAGCGATCACGCTGGCAATGTGGCGGATCGAATCAAGCTTGAGGATTTCTACCCCACCACCGTGTCCGCATTTCGATTTGACGGAAAAAACGCTGGAAATGGCGCGCTTTATGGCATTCCCAAAGACTTCACAACGGTCGGCTTCTATTACAACAAAGATCTCTTTGCCAAGGCTGGCCTGAAATTTCCAAGCAATAATTGGACGTGGGATGAATACATCGCGGACGCCCGCGCCATTGCCAAGTTGAAAGACGCAAACGGCGAGCCTTACATTGGTAGCGAGTTTGTGACATGGCCAATGATGGTGCGCGCCTATTTGCGCAGCGAAGGCGTGGAAGTTCGCGGAAATAATTTTGATGATCTGCGTTTGGAAGATCCCAAAGTGCAAGCCGCTTTGGAGCGACTGCGTTCATGGCGCCAAGATGAAACCAACACTCTTACAAGTGGCCGCAGCAAATTGGCCACAGGCGCCGCCGTGTTCACCACGGGCCGTGTTGGCATGGCCGGACCATTTGGAAGATGGGTTGTTCCGGAGTACCGCCGCATCCACGACTTTGATTGGGATTACGCGCCCCTTCCGCGTGGCGCCGCCGACGGAAATGTGATTGCCACTGTGTCTTGGTCCATGGCCAAGCAAAGCAAGAATAAGGACACCGCTTGGAAACTTATTCGATGGCTCACTGGCCCGGACGCGCAAGCTTCGGGCGCCAAGTTGGGGCTTGCCATTCCCACCAACCGCGCCGTTGCGCAAAGCACGGCATTTCTAGATTCCACTAAAAAGCCCCTGAATAATCAAGGTTTTTTAGACCCGGCCCCCAACGCCCTAGTGGTGGATTGGCCCGCGAATCCGCGCTTTGAACAACTCCTTGGCACCACGCTGGACCGGGCGTTAAAAGTTGGCGACCAAACCGTGAAACAATCAACGGATGATTTCAACCGCATGTGGCTTGCGGAGAACTCCAGCCCGTTAGCGCGCGGAAATTTTGAGGCATTTCCTTGGTCTCTATTTGGCTGGAGCATTTCCATGTGCGCCATCGTGGTCATTTCTTTGCTGGCCTTCTTGGCGCTTCGTTCTTATGGGGACAGCGCCATGACCCGCGAGGCGCGATGGGGTTGGCTACTTGTGTCGCCGTGGCTGTTGGGCTTCATGATCTTCATGGCGTTTCCAATTGTCATGAGTTTACTGCTTGGCTTTGCAAAGTGGCGTGGGGTCAGCACGCTAGATGAAGCCACGTGGGTTGGATGGGGAAATTACAAACAACTCTTATTTCACGACGAGCGATTTATCACAAGTTTGAAAGTGACTTTGTATTACACCATCATCGCCGTTCCAGGCGGACAAATGTTGGCACTACTTGCAGCGCTCTTGATGAATCAAAAAGTTCGGGGGATTCATTTTTTCCGCGCAGCGTGGTATTTGCCAAGCGTGCTTGCCGGAGTTGGCGTGGCTGTATTGTGGCGCTGGGTGTTTGACACGGACGGCGGACTTATGAACGCCGCACTGCGTCCGTTGCTTCATGTGTTTGGCGCCACTCCACCAGATTGGTTTGGAAAAGACGCCGCAACGTGGGGCGCGCCAGCTTTCGCCATCATGGGATTCTGGATGGTGGGTGGCGGAATGATGATTTATTTGGCGGGTTTACAGGGCGTTCCAGAGGAATTGCACGAGGCCGCGCAAATTGATGGCGTGGGCGCTTTCGGCAGATTTTTTCGCATCACCATTCCCATGCTGAGCCCTGTGATCTTGTTCAATGTGATCATGTCCATCATTGGATGCTTTCAAGTATTCACGCAAGCGTTCGTCATGACCGGCGGCGAGCCAGGCGACCTCACCCGCTTCTATGTGCTGTATCTATACAACCAAGCGTTCGAGTTTTATGAAATGGGATACGCCAGCGCCATGGCGTGGATTCTTCTTGTAATTATTTTAGCGTTCACCATGCTCACGCTGCGTGGCAGCCGCAAGCTTGTGCACTACGAGGGACTGCGTCGATGAGCAATTCCAACGGCGCGACAAATATGAAATACGATTCCCTGCGCGCTGGCGCTGTCGGTGGCGGCGTGATGCGAACGCTTTCATTTATTAGTCTAGTGTGCGGAACTGCGATCATTGTGTTTCCACTTTTGTGGATGGTCTTGGTGAGTTTGCTCACTCCAGATCGCGCGCAGGCCGCAACCGTAAGCGGCGACTTGACAAAATTATTTCCCAATGACCCGCAGTGGAATAATTTCTCAGACGCGCTTTCTCAAATGGGTTCAGTTCGCTGGAAAGGTTTCTTTGACGCATTGGCCAACAGCATTGTGGTAACCACATTGGTGGTCACGGGCACGGTTCTCTCATCAAGTTTGGTTGGATTCGCCTTGGCGCGCATACGATTTCGCGGCAATAATGCGCTGTTTTTGCTTATGTTGGGCACAATGATGCTGCCTGGGCAAGTCACCATGATTCCGCTCTTCCTACTGTTTCGAAATCTAGGATGGGTGGACACAATTCTGCCACTAGTGGTGCCGGCGTTCTTTGGTAGCGCATTCTTTATCTTCATGTACCGACAATTCATCGCGCAAGTTCCGGAGGCGCTGGTTGAAGCCGCCAAAGTGGATGGCTGGGGATGGTTTGGAATCTGGTGGCACGTCATGCTTCCACTGTGTCGCCCCGTAACCGCAATCTGCGCGGTGTTCACATTCATCTTCACATGGAATGACTTTCTGGCGCCACTGATCTATTTGCATTCCGATGAGCAAGCCACGCTTGCCGTGGCGCTGAACAGTTTCCGAAATCAATATGGTGGCGTGAACAAAGTCAATCTACTCATGGCCGCCAGTCTGGTGACCATGATCCCCTGCATCTTGCTGTTCCTTGTGGCGCAGCGGCAATTCATTGAAGGCCTGGGCAAAGGCGCGGTCAAAGGCTGACGCGGTCGAAATTCCAACGGAGATTTTTTTATGGCAACTATTTCACTTGATCGTGTTGGGAAAATTTATCCCGGGGGAGTTCGTGCTGTCGAGGGGGTTGACCTACGCATTGCGCACGGAGAATTCACCGTGCTCGTTGGTCCATCCGGCTGCGGAAAAAGCACGCTTTTGCGCATGATCGCCGGCTTGGAAACCATCACCGAGGGCGTGATGAAGATTGATGATTTAGTGGTGAACCAACTTCCACCACAAGCGCGCGACATTGCCATGGTGTTCCAAAATTATGCGCTCTACCCGCACATGAATGTGCACGACAACATGGCGTTTGGTTTGTTGCGCCGACGAAAATTTCCAAGTCGCTTGAAATCAATTTTTTCTGGATCATATAACTCGGGTAGAAAAACAGAGCAGCAAGAGATCAATCGCAAAGTAACCGCCGCGGCCGCCACCTTGGGAATCACGCAACTTCTTGGCCGCCGCCCCGCCGCGCTTTCAGGTGGTCAACGACAACGCGTGGCGTTAGGCCGTGCTTTGGTTCGCCAACCGAAAGTTTTTCTGTTGGACGAGCCGCTCTCCAATCTCGACGCCAAACTGCGCGTGGAAATGCGCGCCGAACTACGGATGTTGCACAGACGCCTAGGCGTGACCATGGTGTATGTCACCCACGACCAAGAAGAAGCCATGAGTTTGGGCGACCGCGTAGTGGTGCTGAAGGACGGATTGGTGCAACAGATCGCCGCCCCACAAGAAATTTATTCCAAACCAGCCAATCGCTTTGTGGCCGAATTTGTTGGCACCCCCACCATGAACATGCTTGAAGGCTCGCTCACCATGAAAGACAATTGGGCCACATTTGCCTCAAAATCACTGCAATTTCAAGGCGTTGTCTCTGCATGGCAGCCACTGGCTCCACGCGGAGCACAAAGCGCTGTGCTCGGCATACGCCCAGAACATGTGTTGCTCAACGCCGCAGGAGGCATGAGCGCCACTGTTGATGCGGTTGAACATTACGGCGACCGCATGGATGTTGTTGTGCAAGCTTCGGGTCAGCGACTTGTGGCCCGTTGCGGTCCGGACGCCTCCATCCACGAAGGCAGCACCATCTCCGTGGCGGTTGATCTTACGCGCGCCCATCTATTTGAGAACAACCAAGCCGGCATGCGTATTGGGTAATTTTTTGTGCGTGTGAATGTTGCTCACTCAAGCCACTACTGAAAATGCAAATGCTTAGAAATAAAAATCCCTCGGCAGTTGCCGAGGGATTTCAATTTTCAATCAACTATAAAGCAGTTTTATGGACACGCACCAAAGACACCCAACATGCTGCCTAAATCGGCGCTATCAATGACTTGATCTTCATTGAAATCTCCAGGAGTGCCTGGAGCGCATAAACCAAAGACTCCAAGCAAACTACCCATATCTGAACTGTCGACAACCTTATCATCATTTAAATCACCAAGGCAAACGGAGCCACAGACATCTGGTCCTGTTGCGCTGAAGAATTGATCACCATCGATCGCGGCAAAATCTATACCGCGCAAAGCGCCTGTTAATCCTCCGAAACCACCACCAACGCCATCGCCACCTAAATTGCCACTGCCAAGCGGAAGTGATCCAAGAACCTGATTACTTACATAGTCATGGCCTTGTCCATTGATAAATGCGCAAATTTTAATTTCCGAGGATCCATCCCAAGCCAACAATGCAAGTGGAATTCTAATTTCGATTCCGGTTATAACTCCGCAGCCTGATCCTGGATTCGCGGAATCACCACTCACGCCACCAGTGTTGGCGTTGCTGATGGAAAGTTGGCAGCCGTACACCTGATCGTCAATCAGATTGACGCCAGTTGGACCACTAAATGCGCCGTTACCCAAGTATGCACCAATACCACCTCCATCAGTCAGCATTTGTGCGATGTTGGCGTATTGAACTACCTCTGGACTGCCACCGATAGTTGTCATTAGGCAGAAGTCCGCGGCGAAACCCGTGTCAAACTTCAAGCCCGCGTATACAACTGGATTTCCGTCGCCATCAAGAATTGGCGCACCATTCGCATCCAAAGCAGGTCCTCGACCCATTTTGTTCAGGCCGTTGTAGTCAATGTCAGCGTTATCGCTGCGAATTTCATTTTGGCCACCGGTTGTATCGCTGTCAATAAAGAGATCGAGCTTGTTAAAATTACTTTCCAAATTGCCGGCCAAGAATAAATACAAAAATCCATTGTCCGCATCAATCTTGGCGTACCCCGCGTCAAGTTCAGAACCATTGGCGAAACTAGTCACTCCGTCGGTTGCGTTTCCGAATCCGGTGTGCACTGATTGTGCGGCTTTAGGATTTCCATACCCAGCGTCACATGTTCCATCAACTGTAATTTGCGCCATGGCTGAAGCGCCACAAATCATGACTGCAGTTGTCAACGAAGCGACATACGCTAATTTCATTTTCTCAATCTCCAAAGGATTTTCAAGTGATTGCTCACTACGGCCGTAACAAGTACAACCACTTGCATACTTAACGTACTCCTGATTTCATGAATTGAAAGTAAATTATTTAGAATTTGAATAATTTTTGCCGCCAGTAGCCAGTCATTATTTCTTGGCGCAGACAGGAATTGCTCTGTTATAGGAATCCAGAATGAGATGCAGGCAAATCAGATTTGGAAATCGTCTATACATCACATATGCCCAAAATTGCTATAAGAATTGCCTATGAGGGCACCCAATTTCACGGCTGGCAGCGCCAGGAACCGCCTGATAAACCGCCGTATCGAACCATTCAAGGCGAACTTGAAAAAGCGTTGGCGGATTTATTCCAACAGCGCATTGTGACTTCTGGAGCCAGTCGCACGGACTCGGGAGTGCATGCGGATGCGCAGGTTGCCGCGTTCACAGTTGAGACAAAGATTCCAATTACGCGAATTCCTGCGGCGCTGAACACGCGGCTGCCGGGCGATATGCGCGTGCTGAAAGCATGGTTGCCGATTGATGATTTTGATCCGGTGCGCGACGCGGTTGAAAAAGGATATCGCTACGAAGTTTCACACGGCGACCATTTGCGGGTGAGACCAATTTTTGATCGACGCACGGTTTACTTTTCTCCGCATCACATGGATGTTGAACCCATGAAACTTGCCGCGGCTATGTTTGTTGGCGAGCATGATTTCAAGGCGTTCGCACATTCCGCGCATGGCCGTGACAGCACGGTTCGCACCATCTTTTCATGCCAGGCATGTGCGGTGAGCACGGACCGAATTGTGATCGACATTTCAGGCAATGGCTTCCTGTACAACATGGTCAGAATTATTGCCGGCACAATCACGGAAATTGGACGTGGCCGCATGCAATTGAGCGCGATTCAAGCCGCGCTTGAAAGTGGCGATAGACAACTTGCGGGACCAACTTTGCCGCCCGAGGGATTGCGCTTGCGATGGATTCGCTATTCCGATGAAAAATCACTGGAGCCAATGTGACACGCGCAATGATTGCGCGCGTGATGCGCCGATGCGAGCGCGTGAAAGGCGCGCGGTCATGTGTCGCGCGCTTGTCAAACACAGTGCCGAAAAATTGCCGTGCTCGTGCGGCGCTGATCACGTGCGTGTTGTGCATGAGCTACGCAAGCCCCTCAATGGCCGCCGCGCAAACTTTGAGTCTTGATCCGCCATCAACTCCCGCGTGGCCCACTCCTTCTTCGGTAAACATTTTGGCGGATGCGCTCATGATCGAGGCGGACAAACTTGACGCGTCCGCCCAGAATCCTTCGGCGCCCGCGGCGTGGAGACGACTGGCCGCGACTATTTTGCGCGCGCATGGAGCGGCGCCGCTTGCAAATTCCTCACCAGTTGCGATCGCCCTTGTCATGGCGGCAATTCGCCACGACATGGACGCAAATTTGAACACGGCCGCCGCGGAATTGTTCGCGGCCGAATGGAACGCGCGCGCCGATCCAAATGCGGATCCAATGCCAGAGTTCGCTCGGATTTTGGCTGCAATTGCTGAATTGCCCGCCACAGAATCACAATCACCTCCATGCGAAGAGGCGAAGGAATTGGTCAAACAAATTCTGCCCGTAGCCACGGCGGCAAATACCGCGCCCGACCTTTTGCAATCCACCGCGGAAATTGTTGAAGCGGCAAACCAAGCGGCTGTGGCCCTGTGCGCCATGAACAAAGCGGCGTTTGAAAATGCGGCCACGCGTAAAAAAATAGCCGCGCAAGTGCAAGGCGCGATCCAAGGATTGAACGATCCAACCACTCGCGCCCAATCTATTGCGCAGTGCTTGAAAATTGGCGCATTTGGTGAATGCATCCAATCCTTGAATCAATTTCGCTCAGTGGCTGGCTCAACCAACGCCGCCCGATCCGATCGAATTCCTGATGCGCTGCGCTCGCTCTTCGCTAAAAAGGACGCAGTTGATGCGACGCGATCACTGAATCGCGTGGCTCAAATTATTTCATGGATGGCGCAGGCCAGGCAAATAAATGTTGACGCGATCGCTCCTCCGCTGCGCAACTTTGCTCGCTTACTCACACGCCACGCCAAATCGCAGGAGAAACTGGGACTAGCGCGCATTGAATCGCTCTCCCAAAATGGCTTCGACGCGAACGACCCTTCACTCACAACTATTTTTGTTGCGCAAGAACAACTTGTAAGCGACATCAACATGCTTGAGCGCTTAAGCTTGGCGCTTTCCAACATTCAAAAAACAAAAAGCATGCAGACAAAGCAATTGACCGCGGTGCTGCAAAGGCTTTGCGCGGGCCTGGATGATTCAGGTTTTTCAGATCTCTTTCGAGAACGATTGCGCTCCATGGATCGACAACTCTGCGTGCTGCTTGCGGCGGAAAATACGCCAAACTTGTCCGCGGGCGTGCAAACCAAAGTCCCAATGATTCATCAAGCGTGGCTGGACGCCTGGGCTCAAAATAATCCCGTGGCTGCGCTGAAAAGTATTGAAGATTTTGTTCGTTGGACCGGGGCCAAACGGGCCATGGATGCGCTTGATGCCGCGCCAATTGACTGGCCAGATGCGCGTTTGGATTGGTCCGCTTCGCGCGACGCGTTACGACTGAGCGTCATTGATTGCGAGGGCTGCATTGCCAACGAAAACTTTGCCGCCATGAAGCAATTTCTTGTTCCGCTACGCAAAGAGGCGGCCATATCGCTGGCCATGGGTCTGCGCTTGTCTGCAAAATCGAAGCACTCCCTCGGCACTCCCGCAACCATCCGCAATCTTTGCTCCATGCAAAATGACAAAAGCATTCAAGTCATCGCCGCGATGCTTCGCTTGGAGCAGGAACGACAGACACTGCAAAAAACCAATCCATCCCTTGCCGCGGAGTTCTTGATCGCGCGCAATGAATGGGTGGCGGAACTTCCACCAGCGCTTCAAGACCGTTTGCCCGACGGCTTGCTTCCGCCGGCAACTCCTTAACATGAAACAATCTGAATTTGAAATGACCTTTAGATACGCAGGAGAAAACACCATGAATATTGCGGTTATCGCAGCGCATCCTGATGATGCCGAACTTGGCCTTGGCGCAACGATGGCGTTGCTCGTTTCTCAAGGGCATCGCGTTCTCATTATCGACGCCACCAACGGCGAGCCCACGCCATTTGGCGATATCGCCACGCGCGCTCAAGAAGCCGCCGAAGCTGCCAACATTCTTGGCGTTACCCGCGTAAATCTTGAATGGACCAACCGCGCGATCACTCATGATCTTGCTTCGCGCCACGCGTTGGCGGGACAACTTCGATTGAACAAAATCGACATCATGTTCGTTCCGCATCCACTTGACACGCATCCCGACCACTTGGCATTGACTCAAATATGTATTGACGCGCGCTTTGACTCCAAGTTGACCAAGAGCAAAATTCCTGGCGAGCCGCACCACCCGCGTCGTCTGTTTCACTATTTTTGCACGCACCTGAAGCATGTTCCGCAGCCAGATTTCATAGTGAATTGCGCAGGATTTGAGCAAAAAAAGATGCAGGCCATAGCCGCATACAAGAGCCAATTCCAAGCCAACCCAAAGAATCATTCAATTCCAAACTGGGTTGAATCCATGGGCCGCTTCTATGGCAGCCGAATCAACTCCGATTTTGGAGAGCCAATCACATCGCCAGAGTGCGTGGGCGTGCGCGACATCTCGGCGCTGTTGCCATAATTTTGTTGCATGTTTTTCACGGCAGCAGACTAGCCGCGCCCTGCAAACATGGATTCAAGCGACCGCGGGTGCGCAATGCTCTGAACAACTTTTTCCCAAACCCTGAGCGCGCGCAGTTATTGTTCAACTGAACTTGCGCACAATTTCAACCAGCGTTTGGGCAACATGCGTGCGTTGCGCCGCGGTGAGTTCGCCAAAAATTGGAAGCGCGATGGTTTCCTTTGCGGCGCGCTCTGCGTGCGGAAACACGCCAGCACGGTACCCCAAGTTGGCGTAGCACTCTTGCTGATGAAGCGACAGCGGATAATAAATCTCGGTTCCAATTTTTCGCTTGGTCATTTCATCGCGCACTTGATCGCGAATGGCGCCAGCAACGCGCACCACATATTGGTTATAAATATGGCGACCTTTGTTCAGCGCCGGATAGCGAAGCGCAAGACCGCCCGCGTCCACCGCGGTGCGGCTATCAGTGGCGCCAGCGTCCTTGAAGAATGTGTCATACCAAGCGGCGTTCTTCTGACGCGCCGCGCCCCAAGCGTCCAAATGCCGCAATTTCACGGATAAAACCGCTGCTTGCAGCGCGTCCAATCGGCTATTCATTCCAATTTCCTTGTGGAAATATTTGGGCTCCATGCCATGGTTGCGCAGTCGCTTCATGCACGCGCCTAATTCGTCATTGTTGGTTGCGACGATTCCGCCGTCGCCAAAGCCGCCAAGATTTTTACTTGGAAAGAAACTGTACGTTCCAATGTCACCGCGCGAACCAACCCGCACGCCACGATGATCCTCTGTTCCAATTGCCTGAGCGCAATCCTCAATCACGGCAACTTTGTGGTTCTTGGCGATCGCCAAAACGGAATCCAAGTCCGCGGCTTGGCCAAACAAGTGCACTGGAATAATCGCTTTCACTTTCTTGCAACAACCAAACGCCTCCTCCAAACTCTTGGGACAAATGTTGTACGTGGCTGGATCAATATCAACCATGATCGGCCGCGCGCCCAAGCGCGAAACACTTCCAGCCGTGGCGAAGAATGTGTACGTGGGTAAAATCACCTCGTCGCCTGGGCCAACGCCCATCGCCTGCAATGCCAGCACAATGGCGTCGGATCCGTTTGCGCAACCAATCGCATGCTTGCAAGAGCAATACGCCGCGATTTCTTTTTCCAATTGGTCAATCTTTGGCCCGCCAATGAAATACTGGCTCTCAATCACCTCATGCACCACGGGCTCAATTTCATCGCGAATTGTGGCGTATTGCGCCTTTAAATCAAGAAGCGGAACATTGATGTCTGTGGCTTGGGCTGTGAGCATTGCGCAAGTGTAATGCGAGTGGACGCGGTTGACAAAGCGTTCACAAGCATAAAGGCGGACAGTGACGTGGGTTCAATTTTAGTGACCCGTGCTGCCAAATCCACCCGTGCCGCGAGCAGTGTCCGACAATTCATCCACTTCCTGGCAAACCGCGCGGGCAACTGGCGCAATCACGAGTTGCGCAATGCGCATTCCATGTGTCACGGTAAATGGAACGCGACTCAGATTGATCAGCGGCACTTGCACTTCGCCACGATAATCCGAATCAATTGTTCCTGGTGAATTTGGGATTCCAATTCCATGATTCGTGGCAAGCCCACTCCGCGGACGAACCTGGCCTTCCCAACCCACGGGCAGCGCCATGGCGAAGCCGCAAGAAATTCTAGCGATTTCTCCGGCGCCTATGAGCACATCTTTTTCAATGCAGGCGCAAAGGTCCATTCCCGCGGCGTGCTGGCTTTGGTAATTAGGCAGCGTGGCGGCTGCGTGAATGCGTTTGAGTTGCAGAACTATGTTTGACACGTCAACAGAGTAGCGTCAGCACATTTTTTGCCGCATTACTTTTTTACGACTTTAGATTTTTTTTCTTGCGCTACAACTTTGGTCACGGCGGGCTTTGCGGCCTTTACGCCCTTCTTCAAATCGGCAATCAATTGCGCCACTTCCTTGGCGTGCCCCTCTGGTTTTACCTTGTCCCAACGTTGCGCCACAGTTCCGTTGGGCGCGATCAAAAATGTGGTTCGAACCACGCCCATGTATGTTTTTCCATACATGGTCTTGCGCTGCCACACGCCCAACTTCATGGCGAAAGGCGAGCGCCCTAATTTGTCAGGCGTGTCGACAATCAATCGAAAGTTCAAAGAAAATTTATCAGAGAACTTTTTGTGACTGTCAGCGGTGTCGCTGCTTACGCCAAAAATTTCCGCATCCAGTTTGTCAAATGTCTTGGAGAGATCTCGAAACTCGCAGGCTTCCATGGTGCAACCTGGCGTGTCATCTCGGGGATAGAAATAAATCACGCAGTAGCGACCTTTCAGATCACTTGACCCAAAGGCTTTGCCCGTGGAATCTTTCAACAGGAATGCCGGAATTTTGGCACCAACTTTTAACAGCGGCATATAAAAACCTTTCGGGACAGTCAGAGAAAAAAATCAACTATCACGTCGATAGTCGAGTTCTGGTCGACGAGAACCCTTCGCAGCAAGCTCAGGTGTCCGCCAACATCCAATCCAACGCCCCGGTTCTATTTCGTGCAGGCAATACGGATCGCGCTCAGACTCGAGCGGTGGCCGCGCCTCTTTGGGAAGTCCTGGCCACCACGGAATCACGCCACGCTCAGCGCCTGGCAGCTTCCGAAATTCGGCAGGATTTCCAGTGACCTCCTCAACTGTAGTCAATCTGCGCAATCGATGTTGCAAGCCAGGAATGCTGGAAAATAGCCCACGCGTGTAGGGATGCATGGGCCGATCAAAAAGCTCAAAAACCTGCGCATATTCAACCACTCTCCCGCCGTACATCACGCAAACCACATCCGCATTCTCGGCCACAACACCAAGATTGTGCGTGATCAACATAATCGCCATGCCGCGCGAACGCTGCAGGTCACGCAACAGCTCCAATATTTGCGCTTGAATGGTCACGTCAAGCGCGGTGGTTGGCTCATCCGCCAGCAACACCGTGGGTTGACACACCAGCGCCATGGCAATCATCACGCGCTGGCGCATGCCGCCAGAAAATCGGTGGGGATATTCATCAAGCAACTCGCTCTTGCCGCGCTTGAGCGCCATCGCATCGCTTTTAAATCGCTCCTTGAGACGATTGTAAATTCCCACCGTTTCCAGCGAATCAATCGCACGCTCAATGGCCTCTTCAACGGTGACTTTTTGGTGCAGCAAAATCGCTTCAAGAATTTGATCGCCGATGGTGTAGACCGGATTCAAACTTGTCATGGGCTCTTGAAAAATCATTGCCACACGACCGCCACGCACGCTTAACATTTGCTGCTCTGTGAGAGAAAGTAAATCCGTTCCTTCTAATAAAATAGTTCCGCGATCAACGCGTCCAGGTGGAGATGGCACAAGTTGCATGGTGCTGAGCGCAGTCACGCTTTTACCACAACCTGATTCACCCACAACCGCCAGTGTTTGCTGCGGAAATACGCTCATACTTACGCCAGCTACGGCTTGAATACGCGGCGCGCCGGGATTGCTGGCGTTGTCAAAACTTACGGCCAAGTCGGCTACTTCTAGCACGGGCTTGGTCAATAATTTTCCATCGGCACGGGCTTGAACCGATGCGTGAATGTCTGCCATTAGTGGGCCGCCTTGCGAAGTTTGGGATCGATCGCGTCGCGCAACGCTTCGCCAAGCATATTGTAACTCAACACGCTCAAGAAAATAGCGAGTCCAGGAAACACCGCAAGCCACCACACAAATGTGCCGGTGCTGGCCGTGGCGCTTGAAAGCAATTTTCCCCAACTGGCTTGTCCGTCGGGGCCCAATCCCAAATAGCTCAGCGTGGCTTCAATGCTGATCGCTGCGGCAATTGAAAAACTTGCGTCAACCAACACGGGCGTGACGCCGTTGGGCAACATGTGACGGAATAAAATTGCGCGCAGCGGCAAGCCCACCGCTTGCGCGGCTTGTACAAATTCTTGCTTGCGAAGTTTCATAAACTCCGCGCGCGTGAAGCGCGCCGCGCCGGTCCAAGAGAACATTCCAATGATTGCCATCATCATGTAGGTGTTGCGCGGCAAAACACCGGCGGCAACGATAAGCAAAAATAACACCGGCACCGCCATGAAGATTTCCACAATACGGAACAGCAATAAGTCAATCCAGCCGCCGAAATAACCCATGATTGCGCCAATGGTCACGCCAATCAACACCGAAAGTCCAGTGGAAACTAAGCCAATAGAAATAGACAATCGACACGCCCACATCATTTGCGCCAACACATCGCCACCCAGCGCGTCGGTGCCCATGATGGTGAATCTTTTTCCAAAGGGCGTGCCCTTCCAACTTTCCAGATTGGGCAACTCCTCAACCATGGCTCCAGGCGGCGCCGCCACCATGTCGCTACGCGTGTACAGCGGCGACCAAGGAATTGGCGCCCACACGCAGCGGATTTTTCCAGCGGCTTCGTTGTCCATATAGCGCTCAAAGTTGATCAAGGTCGCGCCGCCCGCGCTCACGGAAATGCTTCCACTAATCGCGGCTACGGCCAACGCGCTTGCCACGCGTTTCCACAGCGAATCAATAGCTGGAATCCACGCCGCAATACACGCCGCACCGAGTGAAATAACCGCCGCAATGGGCCAGCCGCCATTGTTGCCACGCGCCATCTCTTTCAACCACGGAGCGCGCGAAGATTCGCTGGCCCATTCAATCAGTGTTGGCGCCAACACCACGATCACACCCGCTTGAATGGCCGCAACCACGAACATGCCTGTTCGTTGGGAGCGCGTGAGGGAGCGTGGACCAAGTAAAATCCACGGCGCGCCCACAAACACGCCAAGCAATAAAAGCCAATCTGTGGCTGTTAAATTGGCTAATAGCGGCCACGATCGGCTGGTCACTTCACCACTTGCGCCAATCTGTTCAATCATCCACGGATGCGAATTCGCGATCAATGGCGCGAAGATGGCGAAGAAGGCGATCAAGCCAATCCAGAGCAAACCAAATCGCGCTCCGTTGCGCTTGAGCACGCGGCTCCACGCATCTGCCCAGAATCCCTTGGCGCGTGTTTGTCCAACGCCGCGCATGGCGTCGATGCCGGAAATCATGTTGGGAGCTTCTTGATTGATATCACTCATAGCTCACCCGTGGATCCGCGACGGCGTATAAAATATCAGCGAGCAACAACGCGAACACATTCACCGCGGCGATCATCAGCACATCGGCCAAAATAAGATCGCGGTCATTGTTGGAGATAGCGTCCAGCACCAAACTTCCCATACCAGGCACGCTGAAGATGCGCTCCACCACAACACTGCCACCCAACATGGCCGGGAAAATTCCAACGAACATGGTGATCAATGGCAGCAAACTATTTCGAAACACATGGCGCACCACCACATCATTGCGCGCCACGCCCTTGGCCTTGGCGGTGCGCACATAATCGGCGCTGAGATTGTCCAACATGCTGGCGCGTGTTTGCTTGGACAGAATGGCGAAAGACCCGTATGTCAGGCACAAAACCGGAAGCGCAATGTGCCAAACCAAATCAAGAAGCCAGCCACATTTCCAAACGCCCGCGACATTGGTGCTGGGCAAAAATGCCATCGTATCCGCGGTGGTGTCATGCAAACCACTCACTGGAAATAATCCAAGATATTGATTGTTGGCAAGAAAACCAATCGCAAAGACTCCCGCAAGCACTGTGGGAATGGAATACAGCGACAAGTAAAGAACGCCAGTGAGAGTGTCAAACCAGCTTCCGCGGCGCACGCTTGCAATGACGCCCGTGGGAACCGCGATCAAATATGAAATTGGAAACGCAATCAAATTAATCAGCAGCGTCACTGGCAACGCCTCAATGATCAAGTCCCACACTGGTCGATTCTTGGAGAACGCCACGCCAAAGTCGGAGGTGTCAAGCGAAACAAGATTTGGAATAATTGGTAATCCGCTTTTGGGATATGGCCCCGCCATGAAGGCGATCGTGGCTCGCTGGCGAGTCTCCTCGGCAAGCGCCCACTTGGTGTCCATGCTCTTGGCGGCGTCAAATAATTTCACGCGCACGCGCGCCAATTGCTCCACACGGATTGTGGCCGCGGAGGCGTCGGAATTATTTTTTGCATCGGCCACATTGGACGCGCCTGTTGCCGCGGCCGCATCTTTGGCAGCTTGCGCTTGCGCCGCGTCGAGCACCGTAAGCACGTCGCCAAATTCATTCGCCTTGGCGCCACCCTTGCCATCAAGGCGCCCGACAAGCGGTGCGCCAACCGCGCGCGCCACATCCGCCAACGCGTCGCGGAACAACCGCACCGAACCAACATATGTGCGCCGCGCGCCTTCGGCATCGCGCTGAAGCGCTTTAAACTCTGCAATTTGGCTCTGATCCGTACTTGGCGTGAACACCACATTGGGCATGGCTGGCGGCGCAAACACCTGTGGCAACGACGGCGCAGGAATGGGCCGCGGCACACTCACGCGCTCGCCGCTCTGCATGCGCAAATCACGCGTGCCAAACTTGATCGGAGAAATACTGCTTAGCCATTTTGCATATTGCACAATCACCGGCTCGCTTAATCCATAGCGATCTTCTAGATACGCCTGCTGCTGCGCGATCCCCGTTGAGTTGCCTTGACCACCCGCGGCTTGCATGGACGCTCCAATTCCACCCGGCGCTAGCGCCAGCAACATGAACACCATCAATGTAATTCCCAACAGCGTGGGAATCATTAACAGCGATCTGCGAACAAGGTAGGTGACCATGCGTTGACTTTCGCGTCAGTTCTTCACGGGAACCGCGGACACCCTGAAGAATTCCTGCGGCTCAAGCCCGGTCTTGTAGGTGTTCACATTTCCAAAGTCACGCTTCACAAATCTCAACCACGGAGCCACGCGAATAAATGTGTACGCCTGATCCTCCGCCACACACGCTTCAAACTCACGCCACACTTGCATGCGCTCGGCTTCATTCATGGCGCGGCGACCCTTCTCAATCAACGCGTCGCACTGCGGACTATTCCACTGCGTGAAATTGTCGCCACCTTCTTTAATGCTTTCACTGTGCCAAATTTGGCGCGGATCGCTCTCGGGCGCATTGTTGCCCCACCCCATGGTTATAGCGTCAAAGTCGCGCAATTTAAGCAATTCTTGATAACGGCTCCAATCCACTGGACGCGTTGTCATGATTATGCCGGCTTTGCCGAAACTGTCCTTCACAAAACGAGCGATTCGCTCGCTGATCTCGCCGCCCGTTGCGTAGGTGTATTCAAAAGTGAATTTGTCGCCTTTTTCATTTTCTAAAATGCCGTCTCCATCGCGATCTTTCCAACCCGCCTCCGCCAAAAGTGATTTTGCTTTTTCAAAATCAAATGGAAGCGGCGTCACAGATGGATCGCTACCTGGACTTTCTGGATTCACGGGACCCTTGGAAACAATTCCAATGCCATCCCAAATGTCGCGGATCATTTTTTCACGGTCAAGCAACATGGTCATGGCGCGGCGCACACGCTTGTCGGCGAATGGGGTCAGTTCCTTGCCAGCGCGCGGACCACATTGCCACGCGATGAAACTGTAGCCACAGCGCATGTTGGTCCACTTCAAGGCGTAATTTGTTTTCTCAAAGTCCGGTTCCTCTTTCATGATCTTGTTGAACTGCGGACTTGTTGGAAGCATCATGGACCCTTCGCCATTGCGATACGCCACCAAGCGTCCAAGATCGTCCTTGATTGTGCGAAAGCGCATGCTGGCAAGCGGCGCGGGCGCGGCCCAATATTGCTCGTTGCGAACCAGCACAACATCTTGGCCGGGCGTCCATTGATTCTTCAAATCGTCAGCGTTTTTAGGCAGTTTCTCCAAACGAAACTGTCCGGACCCCATCATCATTCCTGTGGATTGATTGATTTGCGACGGCTCAAATGTGCCGTAGTAATGCTTGGGCAAAATTGGATCTCCAAAAGCTATGAGAATATTGGTGAACAGCGGTTCCTTGAAGATGAACTCAACCGTTTGGTTGTCAATCACTTTCACATCCTTCAAATTATCCTGCGTGCTGCGCGTGCGCTCGGCCTCGATCAGAGGATTGTTGATGAAGTCGATGTATGTGTAACGAACATCCTCGCTGGTCACTGGGTGGCCATCGCTGAAGTGCGCCAGTGGATTGATGTGCGCGCGAATCCACAAACCATCGGGATCAATTTGCCAACCATCGGCAAGTTGCCCGACCATTTTCAAAGTGCGCGGATCAAATGCTCCAAGACTTTCAAAGACGCGGTCGATGACGCGCGTGGAATACACGTCGCTGGAAATATATGGCGTGAGCTTTGCGGGCTGAGCCTCGAACAATTCCGTGAACTCGCCGCCCATGGCGTAACCAGGAATCTTCGTGGGATCACTGGCGGCGGTTGGCGAATTCCATTGCTCCACTTTCACGCCAGGACGCGCCCACGCGTTGTCGCTTGGCGTTGCTGGTGTCGCTGCGGAATTGGAGGCACTGGAATTGGCCACGGCGCTAGCAACACCCGCTGGCGCCACGCGAATTTGCTGAATTCGTTTCTCAAGTTCAAGCAACCGATCATCCACGCGCTGCAAGAGCACCCATTGTCTATCGCGCTGCACCATCAAAAGCCACATGGAAAGCGCGATGCCAAGAAGAAGCACAAAAAACACGAAATCTTTGAAGCCGAATCCGTTTTTCATAAGGGTTGGCAGCGTATCACCACATCAAGAAATTGGGCAGAGTGGAATCACCCCGCGGACGCCGGATCAAGTCGATCACGCAGTCGATCGGCGGCGAAATTAAGCGTTAAAAGAGCGAACGCAACCACCGCGCACGGTGGAACCAACAACCACCAACGCCCCTTCACCAAATTCAATTCAGGCAAACCAGCGGCCGCTAAATTTCCAAGGCTTGGAAGTGGATCGCGAATTCCAATTCCAAGAAAGCTTAAAAAACTCTCGCTTAAAATTGCGCTTGGCACGGCCAAGGCCGCATACGCCGCCACCGGTCCCGCCAAGTTGGGCAACAAGTGCCACCAGAAAATTCGTCCTGTTCCAGCGCCCGCTGCGCGCGCCGCCTCCACATAAGGCCGCTCGCGCAGCGACAACACTTGCCCGCGCACCACCCGCGACATGGTCAACCAACCCACGCCCGAAATCGCCACGAGCATGGTGAAAAAATTCAACACTTGGCGCGAAGTCGGCGCAAAATCTCCCAACGCGCGCTCGGCGAATCCATCCACCGCAACACCCAGCAACGTGACCAACAACATGGATGGCAACGCGTACAACACATCCACCGAGCGCATAAGCACGCTGTCCACGCGTCCGCCAAACCACGCCGCCACAGATCCCCAAAATATCCCAACCGCCGTAGCAACCAACGCCGCGCAAATACCCAGCGACAAACTAATCACGCTGCCGGCGCACAAACGCGCAAACACATCGCGGCCAAGTCGATCGGTTCCAAGCAACATGGCTGGAACATATTGATTCGCTTCACGGGCTTTTTGCGCGCGCTCTATCGCCGCTTGGTCGGCGATCCAAATTGGCGGCATCAAACTTAATTGCAAATTGCCAGCGGCCCAGCGCGGCGCGGAGACATTGCCACTGAGCGCGACTTCTCCAAATGCCCACGGCGTTGACAAGACCACCAACGCCAACAGTGTCAACAACAACCACAAGCCAACGCCCAATCGATTTTTATTTGCGCGGCCGCCACGAGATGGCGCGGGTACTTGCATGGGTTCAATCAAATCTATTTGGCTCGCGGTCACGTCCAAAGAATACGCTTATTCAATTTTGCCATGCGGCATGCGCCAAGATTTGCACGCTCAATGCGGCGCGCCCACGGCAACACGCAATATGCAAACTTTATTTTCCCATGCCCCTCAACTTAAGGATTTATCGAAGCTGGTTTGGAAGCAGGCTCATTGTCATTTCCGCGCGAGCGCCCACCAAAACCGCCCATCGCACCACCCATGCCGCTGGGCCTTCGTCCAAACTTTGGATCCTCGCCTTTGCGGATGGACTCAAGCATCTCCGTGATCAACTTTTCACGATCACGAATGTCGTCCTGCAATCGCTTACTGGCGTCTTTCAAGGATCGATCAAGCGCCACAAGTTCAAACCCCCGCGCCTGAATATCCAGTTCGACCTGTTTGCGAACATTGATTTCGATTTCCTTCATGGCTAATTCTTGCGCCACTGTATCTCCGGTCTTTTTGGCCGCATTTAAACTGTCGCTGGATTCGCGAATTTGATTTTGAACGCGCATGTCCTCAACACGAACCTTGTACAACTTTGGCTCGCGCTCTTTCATCATGGACAAACCCATAAGTTTGCGCGCCTCTCGCGAAATTTTTTCACGCAACGCGGCGGGATCGGTCTTGCGAAGTTTCTCAAGAGCATCGGCCCATTCTGGATTCACATCGCGTGCGGTGGCGATGACACGATCGATGTCCTCCTCCGCCAACTCGCGGCGCGCGCCCTCGCCAGCACGCCAACCGCCTCCACGCAAAGAAGTCGCTTGCGCGTCCTGCGCCCGAGGCGATTGCGTTTGATCAGTGGGCTCAACTTGATTGCCAGCCAGATTCGCCCCAGATCCAACGCGAAAAGTTGTGGCCGCAACCGCGGCGACAATTCCCATTCCAACCACCACTCCGGCTAAGAATTTTTTTGAACTCATCGACCCGCCCGCCCGGCTCGAAGGATGCTTCGCATTTCAAAATCCAAATCATCAAAGCCCGCGCCTTGCGCGGACGCCAGGCCTATGAAATTTTCATCGCCCGACGAACTTGCGGATGCTTCGAGCACCAATGCGAGCGAACGATCATCACAAGTGAATCGATCACGCGCCGAGGAAGTTTGCCAAGCTAAAATTGAGCCACCGACCAAAATTAAAATCGCCGCGGCCGCCTTCCACTGAAAGGAAGTGCGAGATCCAATGCGACCCGCAATTTCCTGGTTGGGCAAGTGCACAACGCTGGCTTGGAATACGCGCGCGGAAAGTCCGGGCGGCATAGAACTGGCGCTCGCATTGAGCACGCGAAGCGTGTTGGCAAATTGAATGTCCTCAGGCGTGTCCATTTTTATTCTCCTGCGATCCACTCAACGGAGCGGATGGTTTTTTGTTGCAACAATCACTTAAAAGAAAACATGTATCGGACTCATAATCAATCATGCGCTATCCCCCATGTGTCGCCGCATCAAATCACGCAATTTACGGATGGCGCGATGATGACGCGCCAAAAGCGTGCCCATTGGTTCTGCAAGCAGCACGGCGATTTGTTGAAAAGTCATGCCACCTTGATGGCGCAAGTCGATGATTTCTCGGTCCAAATCTGGAAGTTGATCCATGGCGTCGCGCAGAGCCCGCAACTCCTCGGGCGCGGCGGTCTCTTCGGCAACTTTTTGCGGGGCGATGTCCGCCATGATGTCGCTGTCCATTGGGCGCGCGTGTAATTTGCGACGACGCATTTCGTCACGCAAGCGATTGATGGCGATGCGAAAAATCCAAGATTCAAAGTGCCCCTGCTCAACATAGTCGGCGAGCTTGCGCGCGATGGTGCAGAAAACGCTTTGTGTGATTTCCTCGGCAAGTTCCTCATTGCGCGTGTTGGAGCGCAGATACCTAAAAATGCGCGGCGACCAATATTCAACCACCACGCGCCATGCCACGGCGTCGCCCTTTGCGGCGCGCGTCAAGAAATCGCGGTCAAATTCATCTTCGTCGGAATCCTGCACAGCGTGCAAGTCTACAACTCATCACTCGTGAAAGTTCAAGCGCAAATTGTGAATTCAACGCGTGACTTGAGTGGGCAATCACATTGGCATGCCGTCAAAATCATCGCGCGCATTCGCGCCACGATCATTTGGCCTGACCAATCGCGGCGGCGCGTCCCAAGAAGTAGCCGCGGGATTGTCGGAGAAATCGCGGAAGCGAGTCACGCGGCTGTCCCATGTCAAACGCACAACGCCCGTTGGTCCGTTGCGCTGCTTGGCGACGATCAACTCCGCAAGTCCACGCTTGTCGGGATTCGCCTCGCTCCAATCGTCATCGCCTTGGTGGTAGTACTCCTCGCGGTGCAACATCATCACCACGTCGGCGTCCTGCTCAATGCTTCCCGACTCGCGCAAATCGCTCATCTGCGGTCTATGACCGGGTCGATCCTCCGACTTGCGGCTGAGCTGGCTGAGACAAATCACCGGCACCTCCAGTTCGCGCGCCATGGCTTTGATGCCACGACTGATATCGCTCACTTCAACTTGGCGATTTTCGCTGCGTGTTCCAGCGGACATCAATTGCAAGTAGTCAATAAAAATAGCCTCAATGCCGTGCTGTTCGCGCAAACGCCGCGCCTTGCTGCGCATGGAAAGCATGGTGAGTCCAGGGGTGTCATCGATCCACACCTTGCTGCTCTTCATGGCTTCGCACGCGGCAAGCAACGCACGATAATCCTCGTTGCGCAACATGTTGCGACGCAAGCGTTGCGAATCAATTCCGCTTTTGCTGCACAACAAACGCTGCACCAATTGTTGCTTACCCATTTCCAAACTGAACATGGCCACCGCATGTCCACCAGCCGCGGCATTTTCCATCATGTTCAAGGCGAACGCGGTCTTGCCCATGCTGGGCCGCGCCGCCAACACGATCATTTCACCCTTCTGCAAGCCGCTGGTGATCTCGTCAAATTCCGCAAAGCCGGTGGGCATTCCATTGAATGATTTCCCATCGCTTGTGTCGATCATCTTGATGGCGTGATCAAGCAATTCCTGCAACGTGGAGAATTGCGCCGACTCGCGCCGCTGCGCGATTGCGAAGATGCGTTGCTCGGCGGCTTCCAAAACTTGTTGAGGAAGATCCGTTGAACTCTGCGCATCGGCAAGAATTTCGCCGGCCGCGCGGATTAATTCACGCAAGGTTGCCTTGTCGCGCACTAGGCGCGCGTACTCGCTGGCATGCGCCGCGGTGGGAACACTCTCCGCAAGCTCCACCAAATATTCGGTGCCGCCAACATCGTCAAGAATGCCTCGATCAAGAAGTTGTTGATTCAGTTGCACCACGTCAAGCGAAGCAGTGCGATCCCAAATTCCAACCATGGCTTCGAAGATCGCGCCGTGCGCGGGACGAAAAAAATCGCCACTGGTTCGCACCAACTGCACAACATCGCCAACCACTTTCGGATCGATCAAGATCGATCCCAGCAAACTCATTTCCGCTTCAATGGCGTGTGGTGGCGCCGCGTCCAAAAGACGCTGCGCATCCCGCATGTCCATGCGAGGACGTCCGCGGTCGGACCCGCGATATGAAGGTTGCTTTGGTTCCATCTAAATCTGCCCAAAAATTTTGAAAAGTGCCAGACCCGCTGAAATTATCTGGCGGTCACAAGTTCTTGAGGCGCAACGCTTTGCTCACGCATTAAACGACCCGGCTTGAATCGCACGGAGCGCTTGGCTGGCACCTTCACTGGTTCGAGGGTCTTGGGATTTTGCGCCATGCGCGGCGCGCGTTGGCGCACTTCAAACACGCCGAAGTCACGGAACTCAAGTCGGTTGCCACGGTTCAATTCCTGAACAACCGCGTCCAAAAATGCTTGCACAATTTTTCGCGTGTCGCCTCGATCAGCGCCAGTTTGTTGCGCAACTTGTTCAACCAATTCTTTTTTCGTGATTGTGTTCATTTTGAAAGTGTCTCCCACATTTTTATAAGCGACAAAAAACCTCGAACTGTCAACAGTATGGTCAAAGAGGTGGGTCCGCGTCAAGAGCAAATCTCATCCACGATTTATGAGCGAGTTGTCCCCGATGGTTGTCCACGAATGCGGTGAATGGCATTTGTTGTGCTTAATCCCGCGCGCAAACCTAAAATATGAAAAGTTGCGTTTATTTTCTTGACAACTCCCATTTCAGGTATTTGTTCTGGTTGATAGTCGCCGCCCTTGGCATACACGTGTGGCCGCGCCGCCAATAACGTGGCGTCCGCGGTCGCCTCATCAAACCACGTGACAAAATCCACGCACTCAAGCGCCTCCAAAACTTCAAGCCGTTGCTCTAGCGGAAACACTGGACGATCGTCGCCTTTTAATTTGCGCACGCTCGCGTCGCCGTTGAGCGCGACCACCAAACAATCGCCCAAAGATTTTGCCTCGCGCAAACTAGCCACGTGGCCCGCATGCAAAACATCAAAGCAACCATTTGTGAAAATAATTTTCTGCCCCGCGCTGCGCCGCGCATCCATCTCAAGCGCAAGATCAGCGCGGTTGCGAATCTTGCCCGCTAAATGTCCGGCCTGAAACAAAACTTGCTTGCGAATTTGCGCCAGCGGAATTGGTCTGGCTCCAAACACCTCCACTTCCAGTCCAGCGGCCACATTGGCCAACTGAACTGATTCAAGCCAAGAGAATCCATTGCACAACGCGCCCGCGAGCGCCGCCAACACCATGTCGCCGGCGCCAGTCACGTCATACACCTTGCGCGCCAATGTCGGCACATGCACTGGGTGCGCAGCGGGCATTCCCAGCAGCGCACCGTGGCGATCAAGAGTTAACACAATCGCTTCAAGACCAAGTTGCGCGATCAACTGATCGCTCATGGCGCGCAAAATCGGCTCGTCAAAACCAGATGCCGCCCGCAGGCCAGTGGCTTGCTCCGCCTCGCTGCGATTTGGAGTGATGGCGGTGGCGCCTTTGTACTTGGCGTAATCATTGATCGCGGCCGGATCCACCAAAAGTTTTTTATTCGCCGCTCGGCAACGCTGGATTAATTGCGCGCACAATTGCGGCGTGCACACGCCCTTGGCGTAATCCTCCAAGCAAACAATGTCGCAATTGGGCAACGCCTCATCAATCGCCGCCAACAACTGCGCGGCAATCGCGTCGGAAATTGGCTCGCGGCTTTCCATATCAAGGCGAAACATTTTTTGAGGATGGCGATGCTGCGCCAAACCGATCAAACTTTTTTTGACAGTTGTAGGCCGCGAAGAATCCTGCACAAGATGCTTTGATTCACAACCGCCGGACTTCAATAATTCCCGCAAAGAGCGTCCTTCCGCGTCCGCGCCAGTCACTCCAACGCACTGCACGGTTGCGCCCAAAGCCGCCGCGCACAGCGCAACATTGCTGGCGCCACCCGCGGTTTCCTCCAGGTCCTGCGCGCCGCGGCTTAACAACACCGGAACCGGAGCGTCGGGGCTTAATCGCTCGGCGGCGCCGGAAAGCGCTTGATCAAGCATGAAATCCCCAATCACCAACACGCGGAATGATTTCCACGCCGCCATTTTCACGACCAAACCTTCGGTTGAGAAACTCATGCCGCGCAGTCTAGCGATGACAGCGACTTTGCCCCACACGAATGGCGCGCGTCAATTGCGCCAGCAAAACGCTTTCGCCCTGCACAAATTCAATGGCAAGGCGCGGCCTCACCAACGGCAGCGCGGTCTTCACGCCCAGCGGCGCGATCTTCATCCAATCTTTTTGCGTGACAATGATCGCGTCCGCGCCCGCTTGCTCCGCACGTTGCACCAAGCGCGCCAACTTGGGCGCGTTCCACTTCGCGTGATCTACCAAGCGCGGAACATCCACCACGGCCGCCGCCACCGATTCAGTTTGCTCAACAATGGCGCGGGGATTTCCAGTGCCCGCCCAAACCGCCACGCGCTTGCGCCGCAACCAATTCACTTCATGCACGGCGCCTTCTTCAATTCCCTCAAGACCAGTCCACACGTGGCTACACCAAGCCAAAGGCGCTTGTCCATGCAATTTTATAATTTGATCCGTCAAGTCATCATCCACTTTGAAGGCGCGCGTGACAATCACTCCCGTGGCGCGCCGCAACGACAGCGCCGGTTCGCGCAACCAACCCAAAGGAAGAAGTTCTCCATCAAGCGCTGGCCGCGTGGCGTCGATCAAAACCAAATCGCAGTCACGGCGCAATTGTTCATGTTGAAATCCATCATCTAGAACAACCACATCGCACGCTGGATTTTTCACACGCATCGCCGCGATTCTTTGCGCACGATCTGCGCCCACAGCCAACACAATTCCCGGCAGTCCCGTGCGATGCTCAAGAACTTCGTCGGCTTGCTCGGCGCCTTTGTGCCCGCGCAACGCGATCATTGGAGAATGTCCGCCTGCCTGAAGCGCGCGAACGATCCACTGCGTCAAAGGAGTTTTTCCAGTTCCACCCGCGGTGATATTGCCCACGCTAATCACTGGCAATCCGCAATCCATCGCAAGTCGATCCTGCAAACGCTTGGCGCGCACATGAATGGCCACGCCATAGCCAACGCTTGCGGCGGCGGCGAATGGTCGCATCCAAGTTGGCAAAGGTCCACTCATTGAAACTCTTTCTCTACACGCAGAAGAAATTCTTGCACCCGCCGCCACGGAAGTCCAGCCACCGTGTCGGGATCACCTTCGCAATGTACCCGCCACCCATCTCGCAGCCGTTGCGAAATGTCATATCCCCCCGCTCGACCGCGCCACAATTCACTCGCTAAATATTTTTCCAATTGCTCATGCGACACCGCATCCATTGTCACGCGCGCCTGATCAAAAAATGTCCACTCATGCCCGCGATGCAATATGCACACGCCAGTGACCACACTATGCGCGCCGCTCAACGCCAGCTCCAACATTGATCTGGCCTCGTCTAAACTTTGTGGCTTTCCCATAGCAAACCCCGCCATTTCACATATTGTGTCGGCGGCCAAAATCACCTTTCCTTGGCAGCGTTGGGTAAACGCCTCGAGTACCGATTGCGCTTTCATTCGCGCGATCCGCATCGCATTCTCTTGAACAATCCCACTTGGAGCCTGCGCGGCGTCATCTATTGGGGCTTCAATCGCCTCGAATACCACGCCTTCCCTGCGCAAAATCTCTATTCGATTTTGGGACCGGCTTGCAAGAACAATTGGAATCATGAAATCAAATCTCCCAAGCGGCCAAGTATTGGCGCGCGCGGCCACATTGGAAAGTAATTCCTCACGAAACACTCCGCTGCGGAAACAATATTGATGGACTCTCGAAGCACATTTGAATGGCGCAATGTATATAGTTGCGTGTTCAGCAACGAGCGCACCGTGACAGATCCAAAACCTATCCCAAATAATCCTGACGCCTTGGGTCAACCTCGCGGAGCCAACGACACTCGCTCGCCTGGTGATAGCGCCGCGGGTAGATCAAGTGGCGACACCATTGTGGGACGAGTTGTTGTGGAGCGCGGTCTGGCCACCAGCGACGAGGTGGAGAAATGCCGCGAACTTTTAAAGCGCCTTCCGCCTGGCAGCCGCTTGTGCGACATCCTGATTCAAAAAGAAGTCATTACGCGCAGGCAATACGCGCGCGTGCAGCGTGAGTTGGAAAGCGAGCGTCCCACTCAAGCTATTCCCGGCTATCAAATGATGAAAAAATTGGGAGCCGGCGCCATGGCTGCCGTCTTCCTTGCCAAGCAACTTTCGCTTGACCGCTTGGTCGCGATTAAAATTCTTCCTCAGAAAGTTTCAAGCGATCCAAAGTTTATTGAACGCTTTTATAAGGAGGGTCGCGCTGCCGCTAAACTTAACGATCAAAATATCGTGGGCGCGCTTGACGTTGGTCAAGCCGGAGAAATCCACTACTTCGTTATGGAATACGTGGATGGCGAAAGTTTGCACGATCGAATTCTGCGCCAACGCCGCATCAGCGAAAAAGAATCAATTCAAATTGTCATGCAAGTTGCGAAGGCGCTCAAGCACGCGCATCAGCAGGGATTTATCCACCGCGATATCAAACCCAAAAATATAATGATCAACAAAGCGGAAGTTGTGAAGTTGGCGGATCTTGGTCTTGCCCGCGCGCTCAGCGATCGCGAGGCGGCGGAAACCGAAGCCGGAAAAGCCTTTGGAACTCCGTATTACATCAGTCCCGAACAGGCCAAAGGCAAGGCGGATATTGGTCCATCCGCGGATATTTACGGGCTTGGCGCGACGTTCTATCACATGGTCACTGGCAAGGTTCCATTTGAGGGCAAGAACCCCACGGAGGTCATGCAGAAACAAATTCGCGAGCCGCTTGTGCCGCCGGATCATGTGGTTGCCGAACTCTCCAATGGCGTCGCTTTGATTATTGAAATGATGATGGAAAAGAATCCAAAGGATCGCTATCAAAACGCATCGCAACTTCTGGAGGATCTAGAAGTTGTCCGAGATGGGCACGATCCAATCCACGCGCGTTCCACACATTCGCTTGCATCCTCGCTGGAGAAATCATCAGCCGAAAATGAAACCACTCCAACAGAATTAAGACAACTTCAAGGTTCTTCTGGCGGAATCTCTTGGAAGTTTCTGCTCTTAGGCGGACTGCTTGTGGCCAGCGTCATTGTGAACCTGGCGCTTTTGCTGTTGCGCTCTCGCAACGGCTGAGCAACAGTCGCGCCGTTACGAGAGCGCCACTATTCAAGAAACAATTTCGGCAAGCAACTCCACTTCAACACTTGCGCCAAGTGGTAGCGCGATGTTTCCAACCGCGGCGCGCGCATGCCGCCCCGCTTCGCCAAAAATTTGCTGCAACAATTCACTCGCGCCGTTGGCCACTTTTGGTTGCTCGGTGAATCCCGCGTCGCTGCACACAAAAACGCCCACGCGCACAATTTTTCGAACTCGATCCAATCCGCCCGCCGCATCCGCCAATACCGCAAGCCCATTCAGAACCGCCTGCCGAGCCGCCGACGACGCGGCCTCGATGGATGTCGCCGATGGAACTGAACCAATTGCGATCAACTTTCCATCTTGAAACGGAAGCTGCCCGCTGACATAAACCAAGTTTCCAGTTCTTACAAACGGAATGTAAGCCGCGACGGGCTTGGGGGCCGGTGGCAAGGAAAGTCCAAGAACCTTCAAACGATCTGTGGGAGTTTCATTCATTTTGACATATTGGCGCAACCCAGGTGGTTTCGTCAACGAACAGAATCTTGACAAGATATTTTTTTCTTCTTGACCATTCAGTTTCCTTTGGTACTTTACTTACTGACTGCCACGTGCACATACCCGCGTTCGGAAATCTCCGAAAGCAAATTGCACTCATTTGGTTGGGAAACCAACCGTTCATCGGCCCGCGGCAGCCGACATCCCGAGTGGAAAAGCAATACCAAGATCAATTCTTGGCGTACTTGTTGGGATTCCCCGCAATACGTCAACAAATTGATCACAGATCACCAAGAGCAATTTATTGCGCTTGGCTGAATCCAAGTCGGTATTGCCCCGTTCTTCGTAGTTCATTTCTATTGATGGATCGATTCATCGAACCCATGCAATAGTTTCCTTCTGTGACAGGCTTCACAGAAATTGATTGCCGACGTTAGGCATTCATGATTGGTCGGAGCGAGTTTGCCAATCGCACTGTATTTGTTCGGATTTGAACACCCTCTTGGAGACTCTCAACATGCGCAAGAATCGTGGTTTCACCCTCATCGAGCTCTTGGTCGTTATTTCAATCATCGCTCTTCTCATTGGTCTACTTTTGCCGGCTTTGTCAAAAGCCCAGCAGAACGCCAGAGAAACGAAGGATCGAGCTCAAATTAAGCAAATCCACGCTGGAATGCTTATCGCCGCTCAGACCGACAAGAAGGGATCGCTCCCTATTCCTGGTTTGGTTGATCGCCTCCTAGGCGAGCAAGGTGTTGGCGATGAAAGCTGGGCCTACAACAATACACGTTGCCTCTATTCGCTCATGGTTGCCAAGGAATATTTCAATCCAGATCTCATCTTTGGCCCAACGGAAATTAATCCAGTGGTGGTTGAAATGGGAAAAGCTGGAACTCGTCCATACGATTTCACCAAGTACAACCCAGCTCAAGATGTGTATTGGGATTCTGGCCTGGGTGACAAGGTCGATGCGACCACCATTCCAAGCAATGCCTCGTCCACAACCTATACCAAGGATGGAACTGCTCCAGGCTATTGCAACACCTCTTATGCCCACAATGCTCTTTGGGGTATTCGTCGTGACACGCAATGGAAAAATACTTCGGACTCCACCAAGCCCCTCATGGGAACTCGTGGTGTTAATCCCGCCAAGCGAACCGACAAGGATTACTACACCAAGAATTACGCCACGCAGTTGATTGGTCCAAAGCAGGAATGGAACGGAAACATTTGCTTCGCCGACAATCACATCGATGGCGTGGTGAGTTTCAAACCAGAAGGCGTGACGTACGAATGTGGCGGAGCCAGCGCCAAGCGTGATGATATTTTTGACGCTGACTTTCCAACAAGCGGCACTTCAGTGTCAGCCACCAAGTGCAATAAGCGCGGTGGAATTGATGGAACCACGCTTCTACCACAATCGGCTGGCGATACTTGGCTGGGAGTTTTCCCAAACAAGACCACCCAACTTTTGTACGGTGCGCCAGCTTGGGATCCAAGAAACGACGGTCTTTGAGTCACTGATTGATTTACAGCGTTCTTATTTATGTGATTTCTTCAAATCTTTCCTCACAACATTTACGAGATAAATTATGAAAAAGCAAAATGGATTTACTCTGATTGAATTGCTAGTCGTCATGGCAATTATCGCGCTCTTGCTCGGACTTCTCTTGCCTGCGTTGGCCAAAGCCCGCGCAACGGCTCGACAGGTCAAGTGCGGTACGCAAGTGCAACAAATCCACAAGGCATGGGTCACCAAGGGAACAGATAGTCCCCGCGGAACATTTCCATTGCCTGGTGAGGTGAATCGAATCGGCGCGCTGCCCGGTCGAGGCAACGAGGACGAGGCGAAGAACAGCCACGCAAACTTGCACTCGCTGTGCGTTGCGCAACAATTTATTTCACCGCAGATTTTGGTCAGCCCTTCCGAGTCATCTGGAAACGTGGGTGTCTGCTCCAATTATGATTACAACAAGTACAAGCCAGCCGAGGATATTTATTGGGACGGCGACGCGAGGAATGACTCCTCCAACACCGGTGTTGATGGCAATTTAAAGGCCGATCTCACCACGTTGAGCAGCACAAGCTACGCGGCCATGCCGTTGCTGATGAAAAATTCCACATCTAAAATTGCGTGCCGACGGGATCTTCAATGGAAGGTTGGCGCGACAAGTGGAAGTAGATTTCCGATCATCGGAAATCGTGGCGTGAAGAATGGCGCAACCAATACCGATGATTACACCAATTCTAAGACTCTGGAAATCCACGGAGCCAAGAACGAATGGGACGGCAATGTTTGCTACAACGATGACCACGTTGTCTTCACTCGAACCTTCACTCCAGAAGGAATGGTGTGCGTCAATGGCGGTACTATTCCTCCTCCAGGTGACACTTCTTGCGGAACTACTCCTGGCACAATGGGTCTTGACAATATTTTCAAGGCCGATGGCGTGATTACGGATGGCGAGACCGACTCCTATCTTGCCATTGTGAAGAAACTTACCCCCACGGGCAGTGGCACCACAACTTCGCCATTCACCCAGACAAAGATTATTGATGATACGAATTGGGATTGATTGGCATAGTTTCTTAAATTGATTCATTCCAGAAGGCCGATCGCAAGATCGGCTTTCTGCTTTTTACTTTCTGCTTCTTGCGGTTTGCGGCATGCGCCGCAATTAGGCGCTCGGATGTGTGGCGTAAATTATTTCACACCGCTGATCCAAGCAACAACTAGAATCAAATTGTGATCGCACTTTGGCTCTTGCCGCTCCTTCTATTTCAAATTCCCGCTCAGAACGCTGGTATTCCCCCCGCGCGAAAGGCGTCGGTTGTGTGCGTGCTTCCAATTCAAGGCGAAATGGATGCGCTCACAGTGTCGGGTCTCGCGCAGCGATTGGTGCAAGCAAAGAACGCTGGCGCAGACGCCATTGTGTTGCAACTGGACACGCCGGGCGGTGACTTGTTGGCCACGCTTGAGTTGTGCCGCCAAATTAAATCGGAGTATCCGGCCAATACTGTCGCATGGATTCGTCCGCGCGCGTACAGCGCCGGCGTGATCACCGCGTTGGCGTGCCGCGAAATTGTTGTCGCACCGCAATCGGTTCTTGGAGACGCGGCGCCCATTGCCGCCATACCGGTTGCCGGACTTATCTCGCTTCCCACGGCCGAGCGCGCCAAGTTGGAGGCCCCGCTTTTGTCGGAGGTCACTGATAGTTCGCGCCGCTCCGGTCATGATGAGCGCTTGGCGCGCGCGTTTGTTTGCGTGGGCGATGAACTTTGGTTGGTGGAGGACGCCGCCCGCGGAGAACGCTATGTGGTTGATGTGAATGAATATAAAATTGTGTTTGGCAATGATCCAATTCGGCTGCGCGGCTCCACCCCCGCGCCTACGGAAGATGCGTCGATGACGCCGCCAAGTGACAGCGAAAGTGCAAGTGACAGCGAAAGGGAAAACGAAAGTGCAAGTGAAAGCGATGCAATGACGCCGCAGCAGAGCATGCCAGATGGGCAATCAAAGAATGCCCCGGATGCTGAATACATTGGTAAAACTATTGAAAATTCTTCTTCAAGCGCGGGACAGGCCGAACAAAATAATTCTGCCGCGCCAACACCACCAGTGATTCCATTTCGAACAGACGCGCTGCGTCAACCAGCCAACACGGACAATGATTCCGCTTCCCTCATTGACCAATCACAAGCGTCAAGACAACCGCTGTTGAGCGGTGGCCAACGCAATCAATCGCTTTTGCCCAGCCGCGCTTTACTCAGCGCCGCCGATGCATCGCGCCTGAAAGTGATTTCTCAAATTGACACGGCGAATGAATTATTGACACTGCAAGCCGACGAAGCTTTGGCGCTTGGATTGGCGTGCGCCACAATCGCCAATGAGAGCGAGCTGCAAGATTTCTTTGGCGCAAAAAAAATCTTCACCATCTCGGCGCCTTGGAGTGAGCAACTCGCGCGCACCCTCACCAGTTGGTGGGTGCGCACATTACTTGTGGCAATTCTTGTGCTGTGTTTCTTTGGCGAAATGTCCGCTCCGGGACTTGGCATGTTCGGCTTTGCGGGCGTGGCGTGCGTGGCACTATTGGCTGGCGGATCATATTTGGCGGGCTTGTCGCAGTGGTGGCCAGTCTTGTCAATCATGGCGGGATTGGTATTAATCGGCGCGGAAATTTTATTTTTGCAGGGAACTTTTATCAGCGGCGCGCTGGGCGTGTTGGCGTTCACCGGCGGCGTCATTGGCCTATTTGTGGTGTCAGATCCAACTCCAGAATCAGGCACAAAACAAGCGTTTTTGGGCATGGCTTCGCTGGTCACCTCCGTGGGCGCGGCCGGAATTGTGGTGTGGTTGGTAGGTCCCCGATTGCACTTGATGCGACCGTGGCAGGCGGCCGTATTGCACGCGACTTTGGGCGAGACATCACATGCATCCAATGCCGCGCAACCTCTACCGTTGGCGGGAACGCTTGCATGCGCGGCAACCGACCTGAGACCAGTTGGCAAAATTGAAATCGCCGGCGTTCGCTTTGACGCGCGCAGCGAAGGCGCGTGGATTACTTCGGGAACCAATGTTCGTATCCTTCGATCAGAAGGAAACGAACTAGTGGTGGAGCAAATCACATGAATTTTATTTTTATATTGGCGCAACAAGCGGCGTCTGCGCCAACGCCCGACGACTCGTGGCTCATCGCGGGGTTCGCGCTCTTTGGCGTGGCGCTGGTTTTCTTCGCGCTTGAATTTGTGGTTCCAAGCGGCGGACTCATCGCCACGCTTTGCGTGCTTGTTGTTGCCGCGGGCATATTTTGTTTCTTCATGCATTCGCCAACATGGGGACTGGCTTCGCTCACCGCCACGCTTGCGGGCGCTCCAATTGCGATCGCTTACGGATTAAAAATTTGGTCCAACTCGCCACTGGCGCGTCGCGTTGTGTTGTCGCAAGCGATTGAAGATCCACAGAGTGCGAGCAAACAAGCCACATCACGCGTGGCCATTGGAACGCTGGGCGTGGCGGAAACAACCCTGCGCCCCATTGGTTGGATTCGCATCGCGGCCGATCGCCGTGAAGCGTTGGCCGAGGAAGGTTTCATTCAGGCTGGACAGCAAGTGCAAGTCACGGGCTTTGACGATGCGACACTGCGCGTACGTGCTGTTGAAACCGGGTGAAGTTGCTCGAAGTTGCGGCGACTCTTGCGCTTGGATGTTCGTCTCTTTCAAGTCCAACGGATCAAGTCGCATGCGCATCTCACTGTGCTAGGATTGATTCATGCACACCACATTGATCCTTGCGGCGGACACCTTGTATTTATTAGGCATGGTTGGATTGGGAATTCTGGCGCTGTTGGGTTTGATCATCCTGGTCATCATTAGCCAATATCTGCAACTGTGGCTGCAAGCATTTTTGTCCGGGGCGCGCGTCAGCCTGCTTGACTTGATCATGATGCGCCTGAGAAAAGTTCCGCCAAGCGTGATTGTGTTAAACCGAATCATGGCCAAGAAGGCCGGCATTGAAGTGCCGACCAATATGCTTGAAGCGCATTACATGGCGGGTGGCCGCGTGGACCGCGTCATTCGCGCAATGATCGCGTCGGACAAGGCAAAGATTGATCTTGGTTGGGACCGTGCCACCGCGATTGATCTTGCGGGCCGCGATATTTTGGAGGCCGTGAAAACCAGCGTGGATCCAAAAGTGATCGATTGTCCGAGTCAAATCAGCGGAAAACTCACCGTGGACGCTGTGGCACAAGATGGAATTCAGTTGCGCTGCAAGGCGCGCGTGACCGTGCGCACCAATCTTGTGCGCTTGGTCGGCGGCGCAACCGAGGAAACAATTGTCGCTCGCGTTGGCGAAGGAATCATCGCAACCATTGGCGCTTCGCAAAGCCACAAGACAGTGCTTGAACAACCAGATCGAATTTCTAAAACGGTTTTGGCCAAGGGACTTGACTCTGGCACCGCGTTTGAAATTTTGTCAATTGATATTGCGGAGATTGACGTGGGCGCGAACATTGGAGCCAATTTGCAAACCGCACAAGCCGAGGCTGACAGCAAACGCTTTCAAGCGGAGGCCGAGCAACGCCGCGCTTTGGCGGTGGCTCAAGAGGCCGAACATTTGGCGGAGGCGCAGAAAAATCGCGCGCTGGTTGTGTTGGCGGAAGCGGAAATTCCAAAGGCTATTTCAGAGGCGCTGCGCTCCGGAAATTTGGGCGTGATGGATTTGTACAAAATGAAAAATGTGCAAGCCGATACGGAAATGCGTTCTTCAATCGGCAAATCCGGTAGTTGAATAACTTGATCTGATGCCCGTTCTATTCGCGGTGATCCCTGTCTACGACGAACCACACACGCTCGCGTTGTGTGTGGCCAATGTCATGGCCGTGCAATTACCAGCGCAATGGTCGCTACAAGTGATCGTGGTGGACGACGCCAGTGGCGCGGCCACCGCCTCTGTGGCACGTGAAATCTCACAGTTGTACAAAGGCGCCAATCCACAATTTGAATTGCTCACGCACGCGGTGAATCTTGGCAAAGGCGCGGCGCTTCGCACTGGGTTTGAAAGAGCTTTGCAAAAAGCTACCGACATGGACGCGGTGATCACCCAAGATGGCGATTTGGAATATGACCCAAATGACTACCCCGCTTTGCTCAACGCGTTGACAAACGAACCACTCGCGGCCGTATTTGGAAATCGATGGGGACACGCGCTCGGTGGCGGCGTGTGGCGAATCTTTCACACGGGCGTCAATCGCTTGTTGACATTTCTCAGCAACCAAATCACAGGATTTGATATCAGCGACATGGAAACTGGATACAAACTTTTCCGCGCTCCTTTGCTGCGAAAAATTCTTCCCATGCTCACGGAGGATCGCTTTGGTATTGAGCCGCAAATGACCGCGGCACTGGCGCGTGCGGGCGCGCGCCTAAGCGAGGTGCCCATTCATTACGCGCCAAGGGATCGCGGAGGAGGGAAAAAAATCGGTCCGCTCGATGGGCTTCGCGCTCTATGGGTGATCGCGCGCGAACGAGTGCAACGAGATTCGGAATCAATCCACGCTCAAAAAAACGGGGAAAACAAGCAAAATAACCTCTCGGTCAACGCCACCCAATTCACAACTCAACAATCAGACGCGCAAGCGGAGACAAATTCCCAGGCGAATATCTCCAATAACTCTTCTGGCAACTCGGTCAGCAACTCCGCAGGAAAATTAATTCTTCAAGGAGCAGGATTTGTGCTTGGTGTAGCGCTGATCGCTTGGTGTGTGTGGGGCGCGACAAAGGATCCCGTGGGTTGGCAACGACTGCGCGAGGCATCAAGCATGTCGCTGATTGGACTTCTGTTGTGCTCCCTCGGAAGCATCATTGTCAGCGGACTCACATTTTGGATCGCCGCCCGACCAGTGCAAGCACTGCGCGTTCAAGATCAGCAATGGATCAACGCCCTAGCAAGCATGTTGAATTATGCGCCCGTGCGAATTGGAATGTTCGTGCGCGCCGCGTACGCCATCAAGGTGGATCACTTTCGCGCCGTGGAACTTGTGGCTTGGTTCGCCTCGTTGGCGTTTACGTTTGTGGTGGCATTGGCGGCCATCACGGCGGGCACTGTGGCATGGATTCAATTTGGCGCGTGGTCATTTTTTCCAACCTTGATCCTCATCGCCTTGCTTGGTGGATTCAGCGCGCGTTGGTGCGCCACGCGCGCCATGGTGCAAAAACGCGCCAAAGGTCTAGAACGACTCATCACCAATCCCTTCGCCTTGTGGGGCTCCATTGTGCTTCACATTCTGGATTTATTTTTTGCGACGGGGCGCGTGCTGCTTGCCATACAAATCCTTGGATTACCGCTGAATTTGGCGCAAACTTTCCTGGTGTCCATGGCGTCCTTTGCGGCGTCTTTAAATCCGCTTGGTCGACTTGGCTTTCGAGAAGCCGCGGTGGCGTTCACCGCCGGGGCTCTTTCCATTGGCGGACTCGCTGGCATGGAAAATAAATTTCAAACTCTCGCAGTGATCGAAAGCGCGGGCGAAGCGTTGGTGGCAATTCCTGTTGGCATGTTGGCGCTCTATCCAATTTGGAAACGCTTCAAACTTTCTAAACAAGCGCGCGCGCAAGCAGCCGCAGTGAATCGCTATGGCTAAGCCACTTCACTCGCAAGCGTTCCCCTGCGGTGGCAAGCCACACGGCGCGACCACTTGTGCGATCCACCCTGCCCACTGCGACTTGTAAATCCATAAGCGACGCTTGTTGCGCGCCTCGGCCCGCGGCGTGAAAGCGCGCAAGCCATAAGGCCGTGAGCAGATTCACCAAAATCAATCCAAGGCCTTGGTCAATGGATAATCCGTACAAGCCTGAACCCCACGCACGACCGCCAAGAATGGTGGCCCGAATCCAGCGCTGCAATAAATTGTCCATTGCAGCGGAGTCTTGTTGGTGCAACATTGCGGTGGAAGATTCAGCGTCAAGCGAATGCGTTGATGCATTATGCATCGGCGTCTTTTGTATTTGGAGATCGCCTTCAATGTGATTTGCAAAAACTCCGGTGGTGCTTTGAAACCTGTCGAAATCAATCGAGCAAAAACCCAGTGTTTGCGGGGTAATTCCCTTGCCAGCGGCCCACTTGCGACTGCGCGACCACTGCCCAAACACCGACGCCACTTTGCCGCGCTTGAGCAAATCACCAATCTTGGGGTCTTCTATCCGAGTGAACACCGCTTGACGCAATAATTTCCAAGCGCGCGGAGTTGGCTCTGGCCAATCCAATAACGGCAACTCGTGCTCAACCGCGTTGGTCAGTGTGCTTAATAATTGCCGCAATTTCTCGCCGCGCACATTTTTTAAATTTGCTTGCAGAAGCGAAGTGATCAACCACGCCAAACCTTGGTAGCGCATAGATGGCGAAATAGTTTTTTTACTTAGCCACGCATCAAGCGCGGTTTCAATCATGTCCACCTCGGCTTCGCTCGCGATCAGGTTGTCTTGCAACTTCACCGGCATGGGCGCCGATGCCGGCAGCAATTCACTCATGCGCCGCACATCGCCGCGATGCGACTCCAACGCCGCGCCCTTTGAAGCCATAACACTGCCGCAAGCAAAACTAATTCCAATATGCGTGTCGCGCACATTAGGCGAAAGCATGAATGGAAAAAACTGGCACGCGAGTGGCTTGGCCTCCAGGCCAAACTCCGCATGGACCTTGCACAATCCGTTGTCGCCCAAAAACACGCAAGCTCCGTCGTCTTTTTGTTTCAGCCATGAATGACCGCGAAACTTCACCACATACTCTTGGCCAAGTCGCTCTTTCCAGCCCTGTTCTTGCAACTTTTGTAAATCGGCGTGGGTCAGTTGCACCGTGAAATCTCGGCAACAAGAACCACATCCATGGCAAGAATATTTTTGCCCAGGCAACTGGGGAATATAAATAGGAAGCCTCACCGCTCTGGCGCTCCAACAACTACGCGCAACTCCTTCGCCAACAATCGGGTTGCGTGACCACGGTGGCTGACCTTATTTTTTTCTTCGCTCGACAACTGCGCGCTGGTGACATTCATTCCACCCACAAGAAAATACGCGTCGTACCCAAACCCTCCGACACCTTGGGGAGACTCCGCAATTTCGCCTTCGCATGCGCCACGCGTCTGAGCGATCATTTTTCCATCAGCATCCGCCAAACACATGAAGCACACAAAGCGTGCGGCGCGATCGCCCCGCTTCACATCTCGCATGGCCACCATCAATTTTTCGTTATTACGCGCGTCGCGCTGCTCACGCGTTCCATGCTCGCCCGCCCAAATAGCGCTGTCCACTCCGGGCTCTCCAGCAAGGGCGTCAACTTGCAATCCGGAGTCATCGGCAAGCACCATGCGATTGGTCAAAGCCGCGTACGCCACGGCCTTGATGCGCGCGTTCTCTTGAAATGTCCGCGCCGTTTCCGCAGGCTCCTTGAATGGTCCGCCTACATCCGACAATGAAAGAAATCGCACCCATTCACCCAGGCCTTCTTGGGCAAAAATAGCTGATATTTCCTGTACTTTATGTGGGTTTCCACTGGCCACCACAATTTCAATCAGCGCGCTTTTCACGTTTGCAACACGCCGGTGCGCAACTCGCCAGTCACAGGCACATTGGCCGCAAGCGCCAATGCGAAAGCAAGTTCTTGCCTGGTGTCCTGCGGTTGAATAATGCGATCCACCCAACCGCGGCTCGCCGCGTAGCGAATATCTTGCTGCTGTGAATAACTGTCCGTGATTGCTTTTAATAATTGCTCGCGCATGGTGGCGTCAATTTGTTCGCCCTTGCGCTCGCGCGCCGCCAAATCAATTTGTAACAACGTGCTTGCTGCTTGGCCCGCGCCCATCACGCTACAGCGCGAACTTGGCCACGCCAATGTTAAGAATGGATCAAACGCGCGGCCGCACATGGCGTAATTGCCGGCGCCAAAAGATCCGCCAACCAAAAGTGAAATCTTGGGCACGATGCAATTCGCCATGGCGTTGACCATCTTTGCGCCCGAGCGAATAATTCCGCTCTGCTCGCTGTCGCGACCAACCATGAAACCAGTGGTGTCGTTCACGAAAATAATTGGAACCCGCCGCTGATTGCATTCCAAAATAAATCGCGCGGCCTTGTCGGCGCTGTCATCGTAAATCACAGCGGGCATGTTCACGGACTTGCTTGGACCAGCCTTGCCCCCGGGCAAAACACGCTCGGTCATTTTGCGCTGATTGGCCACAATTCCGCAGGGAAATCCGCCAATATTGGCGTAACCGCACATCAGGCTTCGTCCAAACTCCGCGCGATATTCATCAAATGAAGCGCCGTCCACGAAACACTCAAGCAACTCTTTCATGTCGTAACTTTTGGCCAAGTCGCCGCGAAAAATGTCATACACCTCCGCGCCAGCGCGCGTGGGCTCCACAATCGCGTTAGGCGCAACCGCCAATGCTTTAGCTACTTGGTGCTTAGCCATCAAACTTCGCATGCGTTTCAAACACGCCTCGTCATTCGGCTCGCGAAAATCAATCGTGCCGGAAATTTCCGCGTGCATCTTGGCGCCGCCAAGTTCCTCGCTACTTACTTCTTGACCAATCGCCGCCTTGACCAACGCAGGCCCGGCCAAATATAAGCCACTGCCTTCGGTCATAAGCAGCACATCACACAACACCGGCAAATATCCGCCGCCCGCCACGCAGTTGCCCATGATTGCGCTGATCTGCGGAATGCCTTTGCCGCTAAACACCGCGTTGTTGCGGAAAATTCGCCCAAAGTCGTCCGTATCTGGAAAGACATCTTCTTGCAGCGGAAGAAATACGCCGGCGCTGTCCACCAAATATAAAAGCGGCAAGCCCACGCGCTCCGCCACCATCTGCGCGCGAATTATTTTCTTGCATGTCATTGGAAAGAACGCGCCAGCTTTCACGGTGGCGTCGTTGGCAATCACCATGCACGCACGACCTTGCACCACGCCCAGCACCGTCACCACGCCAGCCGCCGGCGCGCCGCCGTATTCCTTGTACATGCCCCACGCGCTCAACAATCCCAATTCCATCTGAGGCGCACCCGCGTCAAGCAATAATTCCAAACGCTCGCGCGCAGTCAATCGTTTATTTTTATGTTGCCTCTCCACGCCCGAAGGCCCGCCGCCTTGCTCCGCCCGCGCCGCGTCGGCCAAATACACGTTCACCACTTCCTTCAAAGACGCGTTCTCTACTTTATGTACGGTGCCTGACATGCCCGCAGAATAGGCGAAGATGTGGTTTTTTCGCTTTCCAACCCTTTCCCCCACTCATGAAATCACGGAAATCCCGCATTTGACAAGCGCAACCACTTGCCGAGGCATTCCACTTTCCACTACAATGCCCGACTACAAATTCGTAGCAACACCTCGAAGACATCGGTCTTCAAACAAGTATTAGGAAACAGAATGATCTCGATTGCAGCAAAAAAGAAAGTCATCACAGATAATCGTCGACACGCCAAAGATTCTGGAAGTCCAGAAGTGCAAGTGGCCATGTTGACCGAGCGGATCGTGTCCCTTCAGGACCACTTCCGCGCCAACAAAAAGGATCACAGCTCCCGACGGGGTTTGGTTCTTATGGTTGGGCAGCGCA